>DATLGZ010000153.1:0-6995 GCA_035540235.1 Acidimicrobiales bacterium
ATCAGGCGAAGGCGTCGCCCCGGCCCACGAGGCCGGCGGAGGGGATCTCGACCCGGCGGTCGGGGCCGTCGACGACCCGTCCGATGACCGACGCCTCCTCGCCCGAATCGCTCACCGCCGCCACCGTCGCGTCCGCCATCGCCGGCGGGACGACCACGCACAGGCCGACGCCCATGTTGAAGGTGGCGTACATCTCGGCCAAGGGGACGTCCCCGGCCGCCCGCACGGCCTCGAACACGGCCGGCGGCTCGGGCAGCCCGTCGAGCACGTAGGCCACGCCGGCGGCCAGGCGGAGCACGTTGAGCAGGCCGCCCCCCGAGATGTGGACCATGCCGTGGATCTCCACGCCGGCCTGCCACAGAGCCCGCGCCGCCCCCACGTAGACCCGGGTCGGCTCGAGCAGGGCGTCGGCGAGTCCGAGCACCCCGTCGCCCAGGGCCCGCCGGGCCAGGGAGTAGCCGTTGCTGTGCAGGCCCGAGCTGCGCACGCCGACCACCACGTCGCCGGGCACCGCCGCCGACCCGTCGAGCACGGTCGCCCCCGCCGCCAGCACGCCCACGGCCGTGCCCACCAGATCGAAGACGGGGGGCGCCCCCTCGGCCCGGGCCGCCAGCATCGAGGCCACCTGGGCGATCTCCCCACCGACGACGGCGATGCCGGCCGCGTCCGCCCCCAGGAACAGCCCCCGGGCCAGCTCGCCCAGCACCCGCTCGTCGACCTTGTCGAGGGCGATGTAGTCCACGAGGGCGACGGGGTCCGCCCCCACGCAGATCAGGTCGTTGACGTTGTTGGCCACGCAGTCGATGCCCACCGTCTCGAACCGGCCGGCCAGGCGGGCCACCTCGATCTTGGTGCCCACCCCGTCGGTGGTGATGGCCACCGATGGCAGGCCGTCACCCAGGGACAGCACGCTGGCGAAGTGGCCCGACCCGATGCCGCTGGTGACCCGCACCCCAGCCCGCGCCACCCGGGTCTTCTCCAGCCACGGCCGCATCACCGCTGCGAACGCGCTCTGCTCCCGTTCCTCGTCCACCCCTGACGCCGCGTAGTCCCCCACGAGGAGCACGTTACCGGCCGGGCACGTGCAGAAGGGCACCCGAGAGCCACCTCTCCGTACGCGACCCGCGGTCGGCGAGGGGTCTCGGCGGCCTCCGCGGCGACAAGAGTTGTCCGCCGGTCCCGCTCAGGAGAGACTAAGGCCGCTCATGCTCGATGCCGTCTGGCTCATCCCGGCATTGCCCTTGGCGGGGTTCCTCATCCTGCTGGTTGCCGGCCGTCGCCTCGGCGACCCCCAGTCGGGCTGGCTGGCCACGGCCATGATGGCGGCGTCGTTCCTCGTGACCCTCCTGGTGTTCGTCGCACTGCTGGGGGAGGACGGCCACGACCGCAGCTTCACCCAGGTGCTCTACACGTGGGTGCCGGCGGGCGGCCTGGAGGTCGACCTCGGCTTCCTGGTCGACCCGCTGTCGATCACCATGGCCCTGTTCGTCACCGGGGTGGGGACGCTCATCCACCTCTACGCCACCGGCTACATGCACGGCGACCCCCGCTACCCCAAGTTCTTCGTCTACCTCAACCTGTTCGCCTTCTCGATGCTGATGCTGGTCCTGGCGAACAACTTCCTCGTCACCTTCCTGGGCTGGGAGGGGGTGGGGGCGTGCTCCTACTTCCTCATCTCGTTCTGGTTCGAGCGCAACAGCGCCGCCACCGCCGGCCAGAAGGCGTTCGTCACCAACCGCATCGGCGACTTCGGGTTCATGCTCGCCATGTTCCTGATCTTCGGCGCCGTCGGGTCGCTCACCTACACCGAGGTGTTCGCCGAGGCGGGGACCCTGAGCGAGTCGACCGCCCTGGCCATCGCCCTGCTGCTGTTCCTGGGGGCGGCGGGCAAGTCGGCCCAGCTGCCTCTCTACGTCTGGCTGCCCGACGCCATGGAGGGCCCCACCCCGGTGTCCGCCCTCATCCACGCCGCCACCATGGTGACCGCCGGCGTGTTCCTCATGTGCCGGGTCAACCCCATCCTCGACCTGGCCCCCACCGCCCTCACCGTGATCGTCGTGGTGGGGGCGGCCACCGCCTTCTTCGCCGCCACCATCGCCTGCGCCCAGAACGACATTAAGAAGGTGCTGGCCTACTCCACGGTGTCCCAGCTGGGGTACATGTTCCTGGCCGTGGGGAGCGGGGCCTACGTGGCCGCCATCTTCCACATGGTCACCCACGCCTTCTTCAAGGCCCTCCTCTTCCTCGGGGCCGGCTCGGTGATCCACGGGCTGCACGACGAGCAGGACATGCAGCGCATGGGCGGGCTGCGCAAGTGGATGCCGATCACGTCGGCCACCTTCATCGTGGGCTGGCTGGCCATCGCCGGCGTGCCCCCCTTCTCCGGCTTCTGGTCGAAGGACGAGATCCTCGCCGCCGCCTGGGACATGTCGCCCGTCCTGTGGGCCGTCGGGCTCATCACCGCCCTCATGACCGCCTACTACATGAGCCGCCAGGTGTTCCTCGTGTTCTTCGGGGAGGACCGGTGGAAGGCCACCGCCACCGGCCACAGCCCCGACGAGGCACACGGCCGGCCCGAGCACGAGCCGGCGGCGGCGGTCACCGCCAGCGCCACCGGCGCCACCACGGCCACGGGCCACGACACCGGCGCCCACGGCGAGGCCCACGGCGACTTCAAGCCCCACGAGTCGCCGCCCTCGATGGCCATCCCCCTCGTCGTGCTGGCGGTGGCCGCCGCCTTGGGCGGGGTGCTCAACCTGCCCTTCGGGGGCTACGTCATGGAGCACTTCCTCGAACCGGTCTTCGAGGACCGCCTCCACCACTCGGCCTTGTCCAGCGGCGGCAAGGTGGTGCTGGGCCTGATCGCCACCGCCGCCGCCCTCACCGGCATCGCCATCGCCTACCTCACCTACCTGCGCAAGAAGCTCAGGCCGGTCGAGCCGGCCGTCCTCCAGCACGCGTGGTACGTCGACGACCTCTACTCGTCGGTGGTCGGTGAGGGCGGGCGCAAGCTGGCCGACGTTGCCACCGCCGTCGACCGCGAGGTGGTCGACGGGGCCGTCAACGGGGCGGCCGCCCTGGTGGCGGCCGGCGGTCGCAAGCTCCGCACCGTCCAGTCCGGGTTCGTGCGCAACTACGCCCTTGCCATCGGAGCGGGGGCGGTGCTCATGCTCGGCTTCGTGCTGTCGCGCACCTGATGCTCACCTGGCTCATCCTCGTGCCCGTCCTCGGGGCGGCGCTGGTGGCGCTCCTGCCCCGCCACCAGGAGCAGGCCATCAAGGCCGTCACCCTGGTGGCGTCGGTGGCCACCGGCGTGCTGAGCCTGGCTCTGCTCGGCGCCTTCGACTCGGGCGACAGCGGCTTCCAGATGGTCTCCGAGCGGGAGTGGATCGGCGCCCTCGGCATCTCTTGGAAGCTCGGGGTGGACGGGATCTCGCTGTTCCTGATCGTTCTCACCGGGATCATCTTCCCGATCGCCATCTTCGGCCCCACCGTCCACCATGACTTCAAGGGCTACGCGGCGTGGATGCTGATGCTGGAGGCGGGCTGCCTGGGCGTGTTCTGCGCCCTCGACCTCTTCATGTTCTTCGTGTTCTGGGAGATCGTGCTCGTCCCGATGTACTTCCTCATCGGGGGATGGGGTTACGACAAGCGGGTCTACGCCGCCCTCAAGTTCTTCCTCTACACGATGCTGGGGTCGGCGCTGATGCTGGTCGGCATCCTGACCCTGGTGTTCCTGCACGAGCAGGCCACCGGGATCCTCACCTTCGACCTGATCGCCTTGGCCGAGTCCCAGGCGATAGCCGAGGGCACCGCCCGGTGGCTGTTCCTCGCCTTCGCCGCCTCTTTCGCCATCAAGGTTCCGATCTTCCCCGTCCACACTTGGCTGCCCGACGCCCACACCGAGGCCCCCACCGGCGGCAGCGTGATCCTGGCCGCCGTCCTGCTGAAGCTCGGCACATACGGCTTCCTCCGCTTCGGCCTCTACCTCTTCCCCCAGGCGGCCGTCGACCTGGCGCCGTGGTTCCTCACCCTGGGCGTCATCGGCATCCTCTACGGGGCCATCGTGGCCGCCATGCAGAAGGACCTGAAGCGGCTGGTGGCCTACTCGTCGGTGGCTCACCTCGGCTTCATCGTGATCGGCACCTTCGGCCTCTCCACCCAGGGCCTCCAGGGCGGGGTGTTGCAGATGGTCAACCACGGCCTCTCCACCGGCGCCCTGTTCCTCCTCGTCGGGATGATCTACGAGCGCCGCCACACCCGGCTCATCGCCGAGCTGGGAGGCATCCAGAAGGTGGCGCCCCTGTTCGCGGCGGTCTTCACCGTGGTGATGCTCTCCTCCATCGGGCTGCCCGGGCTCAACGGGTTCGTGGGCGAGTTCCTCGTGCTGATCGGCACGTTCGTCACCCGGCGGTGGTGGGCGGTGGCCGCCACCGCCGGTGTCATCCTCGCCGCCATCTACCTGCTGTGGGCCTACAAGCGGGTGTTCCACGGCGTGCCCGAGGGCGCCAACGCCGCCTTCAGGGAGATGACCTGGCGGGAGCGGGCCGTGATGGCCCCGCTGGTGCTGCTGATCGTGGGGCTGGGTGTCTACCCCGGGCCGGTCCTCGAGCGGATCGCTCCCGCCGTCGACAACCTCATCGCTCACGTGGAGGAGCACTCCGACTACCAGCAGCCCGCGGTCGCCGCCGGGCGGGGGAGGTAGGCCGTGCCCCTGGGGACCCCTCCCGTCGAGTGGAGCCAGCTCTCTCCCGAGCTGGTCCTCATCGGCGGCGCCCTGGCCCTGCTGCTGGCCGGCACCTTCTTCCGCCACCGCCACTTCGGCGCCGGCTACGCGGTGTTCACGGGGGCCACGGCGGTGGCGGCCCTGGTGGCCACCGCCGCCCTGTGGGCCCAGGTCACCGGGGAGGGCCCGGGAGACGGGCCGCGCCTGGCCGTGGCCGACGCCGTGGTGGTGGACGGCTTCGGCCTGTTCATCACCGTCGCCATCTGCAGCGCCGTCGTCCTGGCCGTGCTGCTGGCCGAGGGCTACCTGGGCCGGGAGCGGCTCGACCGGCCCGACTTCTACGTGCTCATGCTGCTGTCGGCGGCCGGCGGCGTCCTCATGGCCAAGGCCAACGACCTGATCCTCGTGTTCCTCGGCCTGGAGATCCTCTCGATCTCGCTCTACGTCATGGCCGGCTACCAGCGGGAGCGGCCGCGGTCGCTGGAGGCGTCGATCAAGTACTTCGTGCTGGGCGCCTTCTCGTCGGCCTTCTTCCTGTACGGGGTGGCCCTCACCTACGGGGCCACCGGCTCCACCAACCTGGCCGTGGTGGCCGAGTTCCTGCGGGGACAGACCGTCACCACCGGCGTGTTCCTGGGCGGCATGGCCTTCCTGCTCGTGGGACTGGGGTTCAAGGTGGCGGCCGTGCCGTTCCACATGTGGACGCCCGACGTCTACCAGGGCGCGCCCACGCCGGTGACTGGGTTCATGGCGGCGGCGGCCAAGGCCGCCGGCTTCGCCGCCCTGCTGCGGATCTTCTTCTCCACGTTCGGGGACAACCGCCTCGACTGGCAGCCCATCGTGTGGGCGCTGGCCGTGCTGAGCCTGATCGTGGGCTCGGTGCTGGCGGTGGTGCAGACCGACGTGAAGCGGATGCTGGCCTACTCGTCGATCTCCCACGCCGGCTACGTGCTGGTCGGGCTGCAGGCGGCCAACGCCCGGGGCATCTCGGGCGCCCTGTTCTACCTGCTGGCCTACACCTTCATGGTGCTGGGCAGCTTCGGGGTCGCCACCATCGTCGGCCGCAAGGGCGACGACCGCCACAGCCTCGACGACTACCGCGGCCTGGCCAAGGCGCGCCCGGGACTGGCGTTCGCCTTCACGATCTTCCTGCTGGCCCAGGCGGGCGTGCCCCTCACGTCCGGCTTCCTGGCCAAGTTCACCGTGATCGCGGCGGCGGTGGAGGCCAACTCCTACGCCCTGGCCATCATCGCCATGGTGGCCGCCGTGATCGCCGCCTTCTTCTACCTGCGCATCATCGTCACCATGTACATGGTCGAGGAGTACACGGGCGACGAGGTGGAGGCCGAGGCGGCCCCCCGGCTGGCCATTCCCGGCGGGGCGGCGGTGGCCCTGGGCCTGGCCCTCGCCTTCACGCTGATCGTGGGTGTGCTCCCCGGCCCCGTGCTCGACTTCGCCCGCGACGCCACCATCTTCCGGCTGTAGCGGCGGCGGAGCCGCTGGTCAGCGGGCTCCGGGGACGGGCGGGGTCTCCAGGCAGCCGGCCTCCCGGCCGAGGAAGCGGAGGCCCTCCAGGTCGCCGCGGTGGTACTCGGCCCGGCCCGTCTGCAGGCCCAGGTCGTCGAACATGATCTCCTGGGACGTGCGCACGTGGCCCAGTCCCATCAGGTGGCCAAGCTCGTGGATCATGACCCGGCCCCACGTCGCCCCTGGCCCGAAGCCCCCCTCGAGGGGTGTGCCCCGCCGCTCGTCGGTGACCGCGTCGACGTTGAGGATGAGGATGCCGCTGATGTAGACGCCGCCGCCGTTGACGGCCCGGCCCCCGCCCGGGTTGGTGCGGGCCAGCCGGAGTGGCTCGCCGCTGGCCCACACCACCAGCACCGGCGCCCACCGGTTGCCGTAGCGCTCGGGCTGGAAGGCGCGGCGGGACAGGGAGGCGGGCTCGTCGGTCGGCCCGTCGTTGACGAACTCGATACCCGTGGCCCGCGACAGCTGCTCAAAGGCAGCGTCCAGGTCGGCGAGGGCGCCGGGCGGGGCCAGGGTCGAGTTCACCACGTAGTGGGCCGGCTGGCAGGGGTTGAACCGCACCGGGAAGCAGCCGCCGGGGCGGACCTCGAGGAACGAGTAGCCGTCGGGGTAGGGGACGTTGCGCCTGGGCAGGCCGGCGGGATCGGGGGCGAGGTGGCCGGCCACCGGGCAGTCGGCGGACGCCGCCTGCTGCGCGCCCAGCCCGGCGTCGTCGTCGCCCGCCGGCCCCGAGCCTCCACCC
>DATLGZ010000154.1:0-2783 GCA_035540235.1 Acidimicrobiales bacterium
GGGCAGGGCCACCAGCCCGTTGCCGGGCGCCCGGGCGGGGAGGCGGGCGACGATCGAGACCCCCACCCCCGCCGCCACCAGGGCGCACAGGGTGCGCACGGTGCGGGCCTCGGCCACCACGTCGGGGCTGAACCCCTCCGCCGCGGTGGCGGCCAGAACCGTGTGGCTCAGGCCCACGCCCCGGCCCAGGAGCACGAACGGCTCGCCCCGCAGCTCTGCGAGCGAGACCGACGCCCTCCCCGCCAGGGGGTGCGCGGGCGGGACCACGACCATCAGCTCCTCGTCGAAGAGGCGCTCCATCACCACGCCGCCCTCGAGCCGGTCGCCCGCGTAGCTGCCGGGCACGGCGTGGAGCAGGGCCAGGTCGAGCTGGCCCGACCCCACGAGGCGGGCCAGCTCCTCGGTGTTCTCCTCCCGCACGGTGACGTCGGTGCGGGGGTGGGCGGCCCGGAAGCGGGCCAGCACGGGCGGCAGCCACAGCGAGGCGAGAGCGGGGAGGGCGCCCACCACCAGCCGGCCCCTTCCGATGCCGGCGTACTCCCGCACGTCCTCCTCCGCCAGCCTGGCCTCGGCCACGATGCGCTCGGCCCGGGCCAGGAAGGCGACCCCCGCGGGAGTGAGCGTCACCGGCCGGCTGGAGCGGTCGAGGAGCCGCACCCCCAGCTCGTCCTCGAGCTGGCGGATCTGCTGGGACAGGGCGGGCTGGGCCACACCCAGCGAGGCGGCGGCGCGGGTGAAGTGGCGCTGGCGCGCCACCACCACGAAGTACTGGATCTGGCGGAGCTCCATGGGCGGGCCGAGGGGGCCACTATCGCCCCCTCGGCCACGCTCTGCCAACCGGTCTGCTGCCGGCGTCAGCGGGGCAGGCCCGTCTTCTGGCCGGTCGCCAGCATGTGCTTGTTGCGGGTGGCGCCGCAGGGGCTGCAACCGGGAGTGAAGTACCAGTTGTCGAAGACGGCGCTGTTGTAGAAGGTCACCCGGGTCGGCACGTACAGCGGGAGGATGGGCAGGTCCTCGGCCACGATGCGCTGCATCTGGTGGACCAGGTCGCGCCGCTCGTTCTCGTTGAGGGCCGTGAGCTGGCGGTTGGCCGCCTCGCGGAAGGCGGGGTTGCTGTAGCCGATGGCCCGGTTGAACGACCGGCTCGTGGGGGGTGGGGCGAAGCGGGTGCGCAGCGTGTCGGCGTCGCCGGCGAGGCCGCCGTAGCCCACGAGGGCCATGGTGTAGTTGCCCTCGGCGGCGTTGCCGTCGGCGGTGGCCCGATCGAGGATCTTCACGTCGACTTCGATGCCCACCGCCCGCAGGTACTCCTTGATGAGCTCCGAGGACTTGGGGTCGAAGCGGTTGGACGCCTGCAGCTCCTGCACGAAGCGGCTGCCGTCGGGCAGCTCCCGCACGCCGTCGTTGTTGGTGTCACGGATGCCCAGCTCGTCGAGCAGGGCCCGGGCGGTGTTCAGGTTGTGGTCGTAGGTGGGCAGCCCCGGGGCCAGCATCTCGTGGTCGGGCGCCAGGCCGGCGGTGGTGGCGGGCTGGCCCCGGCCCAGCAGCAGCCGGTCGACCATGTCCTTGCGGTTGATGGCGAAGGCCATGGCCTGGCGGAACCGCTTGTCGTCGTAGGGGAACCCCTTGGACAGGTTGAAGTGCAGGGCCAGGTTCCAGTCGCCCGCCGACTCCAGCTTGCCGAACTGCGGGTTGGTCTCGAAGGCCCGCAGCTGGGCCTCGGGAGCGGGGTCCTCTGATAGCGAGGCGGCGTCGATCTCGCCCCGCTGGAGGCCCAGCAGCTCGTCGGGGGCGGGAACGAACTCCAGGCGGCGGACGTAGGGCACGCCCAGGAAGAAGTCCTCGTTGGCCAGGTAGAGGTACGTGCCGGCCGCTTCGTCGAACGACTCCAGCTTGTAGGGGCCGGACCCGATGAGGGCCGTGGGGCCGCGGTGGCGGGCCGGGTCGGTGATCGTCGACCAGATGTGGCGGGGGACGATGAACACCCGCATGCCCACGCTCTCCTCGAACACGGCCGACGGGTTGTTGAGGCGGATGACGACGGACGTGGGGCTCTCGACGACGACCTCCTTGAGGTCGATGCGCCCGACCAGGCCGGCGGCGGCCGAGCCGGGGCCGGACGTGAGGTACTCGAAGCTGAACTTCACGTCCTCGGCGGTGAGGGGCTGCCCGTCGTGCCAGCGCACGTTGTCCCGCAGGCTGAAGCGCCACTCGAGCCCGTCGGGCGAGCTGCTCCACTGGGTGGCCAGCCACGGCCCGGGCTTGCCGGTGGAGTCCTCCCACAGCAGGGTGTCGAAGATGTAGCTCGTCTGGATCATGCCGGGGCCGCGCACGTAGGCGAACGGCGTGGGGTAGCCGAAGTCGCCGCCGGGCAGCCGCAGCCGGGCCACGCTGTCGGGGCGCTGCGCCTGGCCCTGGGCGCCCGGACCAGAGTCCTCGCCGGCGCAGGCGGTGAGGGCCACGGCTGCGGCCAGGGCGAGGGCGGTGAACCTTGGTAGCGCGGGTGCGCGTCGCACTTCGGGGGCCTCCTTCGTTGGGGTTCGCATCATAAGCCGCCTATATGATGCGAACAGTGACACGTCGCTTCTGCATATAATACGGTGGCGAGCCACCGGTTCGCATGTCCCATCCGGCGTGGCGCCCCCGACGAGGCCGATGTCGACCGACACCGCAGAACAGCCGACGACGCCCGTCGCCGAGGCGGCCCTGCCGCTCGACCTGGCCGCCCCGCCCCGCCCCCCCCGCCGCTCGTGGGCGGGGCGGCCAGGTCGAGCGGCAGGGCC
>DATLGZ010000155.1:0-1643 GCA_035540235.1 Acidimicrobiales bacterium
GCCCACGCGAGGGCGCCGGCCACCGCCACCACCGCCCCCACCAGGGTGGCAGCGTGCTGGGCCGGCCGGTCCCGCCGCGCCCACAGCCAACCGGAGAGGGCGGCGACGGCGCCCGACGCCAGCAGGGAGACGAAGCCGCGCAGCCGCCACAAAACCCGATCGTGGGCGTCGTCGACGAACAGCCCGGCGCCGCTCAGTGCCGCCGCCGCCAGGCCCACGACGGCCGGCCGGCCTCCGATGGCGAGGTCATCCCAGGAACCGGAGACGAGGTGACCGCGCCCACGATCACGAAGATGGCGTCAGGTAGCCCAGCGCCTCCAGGACCGGGGGCACGCGCCGTGGCGGGCGCCCCCCCGGCTGAGTGGCCGGCCTGCCGTCCAGGTCGATCACTGCGGCCGCCTGGGCGGCGGTGATGATCCCGGCGGCAACGGCCAGTGCCGAAGGCCCTGGGCACGGGCCCGGCCAAGGCGGACGACGGGGTTGCTCCGGGCAGCCGAGGGGCGCACCCAGCCAGAGCCCCGAGGTCGCCCGGAGCCGGCCCTCCGCTGAGGGCCGGCCCTCCGCCGTCCGCCGCCACCGGAAGGGGTAACGGGCGCATCTAGGGTGGCGACGGTGCGCCGGCTGGGGTGGTGCGTTGTGGCCGCGGTGCTGGCCGCCTGCGCGGCCGGGGGCCCGCCGACCCCGCCCACAGGCGACACGGCCGGTGACGGCGTCCCTCGATCGACCGACCAGGAGTTGGCCCGCAAGGTGGGCGAGCTGGTGATGGTTGGCTTCCGGGGCGCACGGCTGGAGGACTCGTCCCCGATCGTCCAGCAGGTGCGGGCGGGCCAGGTGGGCGGCGTCATCCTCTTCGACGTCGACGTGGCCAGCGGCGGCGCTCGCAACGTGGAGTCGCCCGACCAGCTGCGCGCCCTGGTGGCGTCGCTGCAGGCCGCCGCCCCCTCCCCGCTGCTGGTCGCCATCGACCAGGAGGGCGGGCGGGTGAGCCGGCTCAAGGAGGACAAGGGGTTCCCGCCGACCGCGCCCGCCCGCCAGCTGGGCCAGCGCAACGACGTCGCCGCCACCCGCGACCAGGCCCGCCAGACGGCCCGCACGCTGGCCGAGGCGGGCATCAACCTCAACTTCGCCCCGGTCGTCGACCTCGACCGCAACCCGGCCAGCCCGGCCATCGGCGCGCTGGCACGCAGCTACTCGGCCGACCCCGGGATCGTCACCGCCCATGCCCGGGCGGTGATCGAGGAGCACCGCGCCGCCGGCGTGCTCACCGCCGTCAAGCACTTCCCCGGCCACGGGAGCGCGAGCGGCGACAGCCACCTGGGGCTGGTCGACGTGACCGGCACATGGGCCCCCGTCGAGCTCGACCCCTACCGCACGCTGGTGCGGGAGGGCAACGTCGACATGGTCATGACCGCCCACCTCGTGAACCAGCGCCTCGACCCCGCCTGGCCGGCCACGCTGTCGCCGCCCACGATCGACGGCCTGCTGCGCCAGGAGATCGGCTTCGGCGGGCCGGTCATCTCCGACGACCTCCAGATGGGCGCCATCAGCGACGAGTACGGCCTGGACACGGCCGTGCGCCAGGCCCTGCTCGCCGGCGTCGACGTGCTGCTGCTGGCCAACAACAACCCCCGGTCGTACGAGCC
>DATLGZ010000156.1:0-2516 GCA_035540235.1 Acidimicrobiales bacterium
TCCCCCCGCCGTGGGACCCCGACCTCCTCCGCCCGACGCTGGCGGGCGAGGGCGCCGTCCGCCTCGACGACCTGACCGGCGACGCGGAGGCCGCCCCATCGTCCCCCGCCGCCCAGCCCGCCGCCCACCTGCCGGTGCGCAGCTACCTGGCCCTCCCTGTGGTGTCCCGCACCGGAGAGGTGCTCGGCGGCCTCTTCTTCGGCCACCGGGAGCCCGCTCGCTTCACCGCCCACCACGAGCGGCTGGTCGCCCGCATCGCCGCCCCGGCCGCCATCGCCATAGACAACGCCCGTCTCTTCCGGGCGGCGGAGGAGGGGCGGCAGGCCGCCCAGCGGCTGGCCGCCCGCCTGGCCCAGCTGCAGGGCGTGGGCGCCGCCCTGGCCGGCGCCAAGGCGGTGGACGAGGTGGCCGGCGTGATCGTGACCGCCGCCGCCGACGCCATCGCGAGCGACCGGGCCGCCCTCTTCCTGGTGGAGGGAGGTGGCGCCGGCCTCCGGCTCGCCCGATCGGTCGGCTACCGGGGCGTGTGGGCCGAGCGGTGGGCGACGATCGGGCGCGACGCGCCGGTGCCCGTGGCCGAGGCCCTGCGCACCCGCCGGCTGGTGCTGGTGGACGGTCCCGACGACTGGGCCCACCGGTTCCCGACGGTCGACGAGTCGGTGGGCCGCAGCCTGGCGCTGGCCGCCATCCCCCTCGCCCTCGACCGCCAGGACTTCGGCGTGGCCGTGTTCGGCTGGGACGCGCACCACCGCTTGGGCGACGACGAGCGCCAGTTCCTCGAAGCCCTCGGCAACCAGTGCTCCCAGGCTCTGGAGCGGGCTCGCCTCTACGACGGCGAGCGGGAGACGGCCCGCGTCCTCCAGGCCAGCCTCCTGCCGCCGCGGGCGCCCGAGATCCCCGGCGTCGACGTGGCCGCCCTCTTCCGCGCCGGCGACGGCGCGGTGGCCGTCGGCGGCGACTTCTACGACGTCTTCCGCCTCGGCCCCGACCGCTGGGGCGTGGCCATGGGGGACGTGTGCGGGCGCGGCGCCCGCGCCGCCGCCCAGACCGCCATGGTGCGCTACACCCTGCGCTCGGTGGCGGCCGAGGGCGCCCCGCCCGCCGCCGCCCTGGCCCGCCTCAACCGGGCGGTGCTGGCCGAGGAGGACGCCGACGACCGGCTCTGCGCGGTGTCGTTCGGCCACGTCGAACCGGGCCGGGGCCAGGCCTGGGTGACGGTGGCGTGCGCCGGCCACCCCTGCCCGGTGGTAGTTCGCCGGTGCGGCCGCGTCGAGCAGCGGGGCCGGCCCGGGACGGTCATCGGCGCCGTCAACGAGCTGGACGTCACCGAGGACCGGGTGGGGCTGGGCCCGGGGGACGCCCTGGTCCTCTTCACCGACGGCATCACCGAGGCCCGCAACGGCGCCGGCGAGGAGTTCGAGGACGCGGAGCTGCCCGAGGTGCTGCGTACCTTTGCCGGCCGGTCCTCGGCGGAGATGGCCGACGGGCTCCGCCGGGCCGCGCTCGGTTTCGCGGGCGGCTCCCTGGGAGACGACCTGGCCGTGCTGGTCCTGCGCGTTCCCGAGGAGGCCGGTGACCGATCGGGCCGGTGAGCGGCTGACGCCCGGGCTGGGGCGGCGGGCAGCCGGCGCCACGCCCGCCCGCGTCCAGGTGCTGGAGCCGGGCCGGCGGGCGGCCCGCGACGACCTGGTGGCCACCGAGGAGCCGCTGGAGATCCGCCTGGCCGCGGCGCGGGGCGAGGCCCGCACGGTGGCCGTCACCATGCGCACCCCGGGTTCGGACTTCGAGCTGGCCGCTGGCTTCCTCCGCACCGAGGGCGTCGTCGCCCACCGGGCCGACGTTCGCCGCATCGACTACTGCCTGGACGCCGGCGAGCAGCGCTACAACGCCGTCACCGTCCGCCTGGCGGCGGGCGAGCTCCCCCCGCTGGGCGCCCTCGACCGCTACGGCTCGGTGTCGAGCGCGTGCGGGGTGTGCGGCAAGACGAGCCTGGACGCCCTCGAGGTGCGGGGCGTGGCCCCCGCCCCCGCCGGCCAGCCCGTGCTCGAACGGGACGTGCTGTACGGCCTCCCCGACGCCCTGCGGGCCGCCCAGGGCACCTTCTCGGCCACCGGGGGGCTGCACGCCGCCGGCCTCTTCTCGCCCGCCGGCGAGGCGCTGGCCGTGCGGGAGGACGTGGGCCGGCACAACGCCGTCGACAAGGTGGTCGGGTGGGCGCTGCTGAAGGGGGTGCCCGTGGGCGCCGCCGCCCTCGTCGTCAGCGGCCGGGCCGGCTTCGAGATCGTGCAGAAGGCGGCGGCGGCCGGCATCCCGGTGGTGTGCGCGGTGTCGGCGCCCTCCAGCCTGGCCGTCGACGTGGCCAACCGCTTCGGGCTGACGCTGGTGGGCTTCCTGCGGGGCCGCCGCGCCAACGTCTACGCCGGCGCCGACAGGGTCGGGTAGGCAATGGACGCCGTCCTGCTCACGGGCGGGCGGGCGGCGCGGATGGGGGGCGCCGACAAGCCGTCGCTCGAGGT
>DATLGZ010000157.1:0-5578 GCA_035540235.1 Acidimicrobiales bacterium
ACGGTGCCCTCGAAGATGAACGGCACCCGGATGAACCAGTTGGTGGCGCCCACCAGCTTCATGATCGCCACCTCCCGCCGGCGGGCGAAGATGGCCATGCGGATCGTGTTGAGGATCAGCAGGGAGGCGGCCAGCAGCAGCACCAGAGCCACCGCCCACAGCATGATCTGGAGGAAGTTGGTGACCGATACGAGGGCGTCGACCTCCTCACGGGCGTAGCTCACCCGCAGCACCCCGGCCGTGTTGTTGAACCGCTCGCCGATCAGGCGGGTCTGCTCCGCCTCCTTGGGGACGACCCGGTACGAGGGTGGCACCTGGTCGACGGTGAGGCTGTCCCGCAGGTCGGGCTCGTTGGCGAATATCTGGCGGAACTCCTCGTAGGCCGATGCCTTGTCCACGTAGCGGAACCGGCTCACCTCGGGCATGGCCTTGAGCTGGCGGTCGACCGCCTCCAGCTCCGGCTCGGAGGCCTCCGCCTTCATGAAGATCGACAGCTCGACGTTGCCCCGCCACTGGATGGTGGCCCGCTCCACCCCCCGCTTCACCAGCAGGGCCCCGCCCACCAGCGTGAGCGAAACCGCCACCGTGAGCAGGGCGGCCGACGCCATGGAGAGGTTCCGCCGGAGGTTGGTCACCGTCTCCTTGGTGACGTAGTCGAGCTTGATGGCCACGGGCTACCGGCTGCCCGCCGACGGTTGTGCAGAAAAGCCGCCTATATGTGTATTTCTGCACACGACGGCCGCCGGCCGGCTCACGTGAAGGCCCCGTAGACGCCGCGGGCCTGGTCTCGCACCAGGTGGCCCCGGTCGAGCTCGATCACGCGGCGGCGCATGGTGTCGACGATGCCGGCGTCGTGGGTGGCCATGACCACCGTGGTGCCGGTGCGGTTGATGCGGTCGAGCAGGCGCATGATGCCCACCGACGTGGAGGGGTCGAGGTTGCCGGTGGGCTCGTCGGCCAGCAGGATGAGGGGCCGGTTGACGAAGGCGCGGGCGATCGACACCCGCTGCTGCTCGCCGCCCGACAGCTCGCTGGGCAGGTTGTCGGCCTTCTTGGCCAGGCCTACCAGGTCGAGCACCTGGGGCACCTGGGCCCGGATGACGTGATGGGGGCGGCCGATGACCTCGAGGGCAAAGGCCACGTTCTCGTAGGCCGTCTTGTTGGGCAGCAGCTTGAAGTCCTGGAAGACGCAGCCGATGTTGCGCCGCAGCAGGGGCACCTTCCACGACGACAGGCGGGCGATGTCCTTCCCGGCCACCCAGATCCGCCCGGAGTCGGGCGTGTCCTCCTTGATGAGGAGGCGGATGAGGGTCGACTTCCCCGAGCCGGTGGGGCCCACGAGGAAGACGAACTCCTGCTTCTGGATGTCGAGGGAGACGTCGCGCAGGGCGACGACGTTCCCTTTGTACGTCTTACTGACGTTCTCGAGGCGGATCACGGGCTCTCCGAGGGGGCGGTCTCGTCGGGCTTTCTGGGCGCCGACCTCGAGCCGGGCCGACGGGGAAGGTTAGCAGCCCGACCCGGGCGATCAAGGGGAAGCCCAAAGCGGCGATGCAGAGGGGGTTAAGGCCTGCGCCGCCTCCAGTGCAGGTAGGACTCGATGAACGGCTCGATGCCGCCGTCGAGCACGGCCCCGACGTTGCCCTCCTCGTGGCCGGTGCGAAGGTCCTTGACCAGCTGGTAGGGCTGGAGCACGTAGGAGCGGATCTGGCTGCCCCACGCCACCTCCCGCTGCTCGCCGGAGAGGGCCTCCAGCTCCTTGCGCCGCTCCTCGCGGGCCCGCTCCGCCAGCTTGGCCGCCAGGATCTGCAGGGCCTTGGCCTTGTTCTGGTGCTGGCTGCGCTCGTTCTGCACCGCCACCACGATCCCGGTGGGCTCGTGGGTTATTCGCACGGCCGAGTCGGTGACGTTGACGTGCTGGCCTCCCGCTCCCGACGAGCGGTACGTGTCGATGCGGAGGTCCTTCTCCTCGATCTCGACCTCGTCAACGAGATCCTCGAGGAACGGGACGGCGTCGAAGGAGGCGAAGGCGGTGTGGCGGCGGGACTGGGCGTCGAACGGCGAGATCCGCACCAGCCGGTGGACGCCCTTCTCCGACGTCAGCAGCCCGTAGGCGTGGCGGCCCCGCACGATGAAGGTGGCGGAGGAGATGCCCGCCTCCCCCCCGGGGGTGACCTCGTCCAGCTCGACCGAGAAGCCGCGCTGCTCGGCCCACCGCAGGTACATGCGCAACAGCATCTCGGCCCAGTCCTGGGCGTCGGTGCCCCCCGCGCCCGAGTGGACCTCGCACAAGGCGTCGCGCTCGTCGTGCTCGCCGCTGAACAGCGACAGCAGCTCCATGGTGGCGAGCTCCCGGTCGAGGGAGGCCGCCCCCTCGTCGAGCTCGGCCTCGAGCGAGTCGTCGCCCTCCTCCCGGGCCAGCTCGAACAGCACCTCCAGGTCGGACAGGCGGCCGCCCAGCCTGCCCAGCAGCTCGACGTCGTCGCGGGCGCGGGCCATCTCGGTGGTGACGGCCCGGGCCTTGCCGGGGTCGTTCCACAGCTCGGGATCGGCCGCCTGCTCCTCCAGCTTCTCCAGGCGGTCGCGCTTGGCGGCCAGGTCGAGGTCGCGCTCGGCCTCGGCCAGCCGCCGTCGGAGGGCGGCCAGATCGTCGGAGAAGTCCCGCACTACTTCCCGTGGCAGAGCTTGAACTTCTTGCCCGACCCGCACCAGCACGGCTGGTTGCGGCCGAGCTTCTGCTCCGCCGTCTTGACCACCTGCTGGACGGGGGCGTCGTCCACGGCCACCGCCCCGCCGGCGGGGGCCCCCGCTCCGTCACCGCCGCTCTGGGCGGCCGCTTCGGCCACCGCCGGGCGGATGGCCGAGCTGCCCTGCACGGGCTCGGTCGCAGCCGAGTACTGGACGTTCTGCACGGCCGGCTGGGTCGAGGGCTGCACGACCACGTCGAGGTGCATGACGTAGCGCACGAAGTCGTCGGCGATGGCCTCGGTCATCTGCCCGAACATGTCGAAGCCCTCCCGCTGCCACTCGACGAGCGGGTCCTTCTGGCCCATGGCCCGCAGGTTGATGCCCTCCTGCAGGTAGTCCATCTCGTAGAGGTGCTCACGCCAGCGCTGGTCGATGATCGACAGCATCACCCGGCGCTCGATCTCGCGCATGATGTCGTTGCCGAGCTGCTCCTCGCGCTGCTCGTAGTAGGAGGTGGCCTCCTGCACCAGGCTCTCGTGCACGTCGTCGGGGCCTCCCGCCTCCTCCAGCTCCTCGGCGGTGAACTTGGTGGGGAAGTAGTTGAGCACCTCGTGCACGAGCCCGGGCAGGTCCCAGTCCTCGTGGTACTGGGTGGGGCAGAAGGTGTTGACCACGCGCCTCAGCGTCGAGTCCAGGGTGTGCATGGCCTCGTCGCGCAGGTCGGCCCCCTCGAGGATGTCCTGGCGGCGCCGGTAGACGACCTTGCGCTGCTGGTTCATGACCTCGTCGTACTTGAGCACGTCCTTGCGGCGCTCGGCGTTGCGCGCCTCCACGGTCGACTGTGCCTTCTCGATGGCTTTGGTGACCATCTTGGCCTCGATGGGCACGTCGTCGGGCAGGGTCTTGCCCATCACCCAGTTCATGAGGCCGGTGGCGAACAACCGCATGAGGTCGTCCTCGAGGGACAGGTAGAAGCGGCTCTCGCCGGGGTCGCCCTGGCGGCCGGCCCGCCCCCGGAGCTGGTTGTCGATGCGGCGGCTCTCGTGCCGCTCGGTGCCGAGCACGTACAGCCCGCCCAGCTCCCGGATCTTCTCGCCCTCGGCCGCGCACTCGGGGGTGTACTGGGCGGTCAGCTCCTCTACCCGTGCCCTGCCCTCGTCGGAGTCGAGCAGCAGCCCCTCGGCCTGGGTGTCGAGGCGGGCCAGCCCCTCGGGGTTGCCGCCCAGGATGATGTCGACGCCCCGACCGGCCATGTTGGTGGCCACGGTGACGGTCGACAGCCGGCCCGCCTGGGAGACGATCACCGCCTCCCGGTCGTGGTGCTTGGCGTTGAGGACCGAGTGCTGGACCCCCCGCTTGTCGAGCAGTCGTGACAGCCGCTCCGACTTCTCGACCGACACCGTGCCCACCAGCACGGGCTGGCCCTTCTCGTACCGCTCGGCGATGTCGTCGACGACGGCGTTGAACTTGCCCTCCTCGGTCTTGTAGATGAGGTCGGCCTGGTCCATGCGGACCATCGGGCGGTTGGTCGGGATCGGGACCACCGGCAGGTTGTAGGTGTGGGCGAACTCGCCGGCCTCCGTCTGGGCCGTGCCCGTCATGCCCGCCAACTTCTCGTACATGCGGAAGTAGTTCTGGAGGGTGATGGTGGCCAGGGTCTGGTTCTCGTGCTTGATGCGCACCCGCTCCTTGGCCTCCACCGCCTGGTGCAACCCCTCTGACCAGCGCCTTCCCTCGAGGATGCGGCCGGTGAACTCGTCGACGATCTTGACCTCGCCGCCGCGGACCACGTAGTCGACGTCCCGCTTGTAGAGCTCCTTGGCCCGCAGGGAGGCCTGGAGGTGGTGCACGAAGTTCGACGAGGTCTCGGCGTAGATGTTCTCCACGCCCAGGGCCCGCTCCACCTTCTCGATACCCGCCTCGAGGGGGACGACGGCCCGCTTCTCCTCGTCGACCTCGTAGTCCTCGTCGCGCTGGAGGGTGCGGACGATGCTGGCGAACTTGTAGTAGAGGGCGGCGGCGTCGGCCACCTGGCCGCTGATGATCAGGGGGGTGCGGGCCTCGTCGATGAGGATGGAGTCGACCTCGTCGACGATGGCGTAGATGTGGCCCCTCTGGACCATCTGCTCCTTCGACATGGCCATGTTGTCGCGGAGGTAGTCGAAGCCGAACTCGTTGTTGGTGCCGTAGGTGATGTCGCAGCCATACTGCTGGCGCTTGACGTCGGGGCTGTCGATCTCGGAGAGCACCAGCCCCACCGACAGGCCCAGCCAGCGGTGGATGCGGCCCATCCACTCGGAGTCGCGGCGGGCCAGGTAGTCGTTGACGGTGACGATGTGCATGCCCCGGCCGGAGAGGCCGTTGAGGTAGGCGGGCAGGGTGGAGACGAGGGTCTTGCCCTCACCGGTCTTCATCTCCGCGATCCACCCGAAGTGGAGGGCGGCGCCGCCCATGAGCTGGACGTCGAAGTGGCGCTGGCCGATCACCCGGCGGGCCGCCTCGCGGGTGACGGCGAAGGCCTCGATCAGCAGCTCGTTGAGCGCTTCGTCGAGGGCAGCCCCCGTGAGCCCGTCGAGCCGCTCCCGGAACTCCACGGTCTTGTGGCGCAGGTCGTCGTCGGACAGGGCCTCGATCTCGGGCTCGAGGGCGTTGATGTCGGGCACCAGCGTCTGGAGGGCCTTCTGTTTCTTGCCCTCGCCCGCTCGCAGCACCTTGGTGAGGATCGACATGGGTGCGAGTCTACCGGTGGCCCCCGCGCCGGCCGCCGGCGCGGGGGCCACCGGTAGACTCGCACCCATGTCGATCCTCACCAAGGTGCTGCGAGCGGGCGAGGGCAAGAAACAGAAGGCCCTCCAGACGCTGGTGCCCGACATCAACGCCCTCGAGCCCG
>DATLGZ010000158.1:0-9599 GCA_035540235.1 Acidimicrobiales bacterium
GTCGGCACCCACGCCGGCGCGTCGGGGTGGGACGACGCCGGCTTGCACAGGTTGGCGGGCCCGGGCGGGACCGGGAGCTGGCCCTGGCTCACCCCGCCGGGGGCCAGAGGCGGCCGCTCCTTGGTGAAGGCGTAGATCGTGCCGTCCTTGGCGACGGCGATGCCGGGCTGGTCGGTGCCCTTCACGTCGGTCAGGGGGAAGACCGACTCGAACACGTCGACGAGGGGGCCGAAGGTGGCCCCGCCGTCGGTCGACACCGCCACCACCGACCGCTCCGACACCTGGGCCACGGGCTGGAACGCACCCTGGCGCCGGAAGCCCACGTAGACCCGCTGCGGGTCGGTGGGGTGGACGGCGAGGCGCACGTACCCGAACCGCTCGAAGTCGCGGGTGGTGGTGCCGTCAGGCTTGGGGAAGTCCCTCTCCTCCGACTGCTTCACGACGGTGTACTCCCAGGTCACCCCCAGGTCCCGGCTGCGGGCCACGAACGGGTCGTTGGGACCGGCGTTGGTGGCTGTGGCCGCCGCCGTGCCCGCCATGTACAGGGTGCCGTCGACCCCGAACTTGGCGGCGAAGAAAGACCCGAAGTTGGGGCGGACGCAGGAGTTGTAGCCGGGTGGGACCACGCTGCCCCCGCTCTTGGACCACGTCCGGCCCCGGTCGAAGCTCACGTAGGCGTGGCACGTGGCGGTGTTGAACTCGACCTCGGCGATCACCAGGACGTTCGGGTCCTCGGGGTGGACCAGCATCTGGGGCGCGGTGTGGATGCGCCCGGGCGTGAAGTCGGTCGTCACCTGGGCGCTGGGCGGCACGATCGGCCCCGCCCGCTCCTGGGCCGTGGCCGGCGCCCCCACGACCGCCATCACCACGCACGCCGCCGCCGCCAACCCGGCTCTCCGGCCCATGCTCGGCCCCCCTGTCCCCCCGCGCCCGGCGAGGCGGCGATTCTCGCCACCCCGGGGCAGGGGTTCAATAGGTGTTCAATGCATCTAGTAGGCGCGGCTAGGCGTCGAGGCGGTCGTGGAGGAAGTCGTCGTAGGCGCCCAGGTCGAGCAGGCCGTGGCCCGAGTAGTTGAACAGGATCAGCTTCTCCTGCCCCTCCTCCTTGGCCGCCAGGGCCTCGTCGATGACGGCCCGGATGGCGTGGGCCGTCTCCGGGGCGGGGATGGTGCCCTGGGTGCGGGCCCACTGGACGGCCGCCTCGAACACCTTGCCCTGGGGGTAGGCCATGGCCTCCATGCGACCCTCCCTCACCAGGTTGGACACCAGCGGCGAGTCCCCGTGGTAGCGCAGGCCGCCAGCGTGGATGGCGGGCGGGATGAACTCGTGGCCCAGGGTGTACATGGGCAGCAGCGGCGTGGTCTCGGCCGTGTCGCCGAAGTCGTAGTCGAAGCGGCCGGCGGTGAGGGTCGGGCAGGACGAGGGCTCCACCGCCACCAGCCGCACGCCCGCGTCGGGCACGAACGGGAAGGTGATGCCGCCCAGGTTCGAACCCCCGCCGCAGCAGCCCACGACCACGTCGGGCAGCCCCTCTCCCGCCTCCGACAGCTGCTCCTTGGCCTCCAGGCCGATCACCGTCTGGTGCAGCAGCACGTGGTTGAGCACTGACCCGAGGGCGTAATGGGTGTCGGGGCGGGTGGCGGCGTCGCGCACGGCGTCGCTGATGGCGGTGCCCAGCGAGCCCGGGTGGTCGGGGTCGTCGACCGGCGAGGGCTCGACCGAGCCTCCCCACGTCTCGATCATGACGCGCCGGTACGGCTTCTGCTGGTACGACGCCCGCACCATGTAGACCTTGCACTCCAGCCCGAACAGGGCCGACGCGAACGACAGGGCGCTCCCCCACTGGCCCGCCCCCGTCTCCGTCGCCAGGCGGGGAGTGCCCTCGGCCTTGTTGTAGAACGCCTGGGCCACCGCGGTGTTGGGCTTGTGCGACCCCGCCGGCGACACCGACTCGTCCTTGTACCAGATGCGGGCGGGGGTGCCGAGGGCCCTCTCCAGCCGCTCGGCCCGCCGCAGGGGGGTGGGCCGCCACAGCCGGTACACGTCCAGCACCTCGCCGGGGACGTCGACCCACGGCTCGCCCGTGACCTCCTGGCCGATGAGGGCCATGGGGAACAGCGGGGCGAGGTCGTCGGGGCCGACGGGCTGGCGGGTGCCGGGGTGCAGGAACGGGTCGAGCGGCGCCGGCAGGTGGGGGGCGACGTTGAACCAGGCCTCGGGGATGGTGGTCACGGCTGGTCTCCTCTCAGCTCTCGCAGGGCGGCGACCGGGTCGGCCGCGGTCACCAACGTCTCGCCGACGAGCACGGCGTCGAACCCGGGAGGCACGTCGGCCCGCCCCCGGACCCCCGACTCGGCCACCGCCACCACGCCGGGCGGGATCCGGTCCCGCAGGCGGGCGGGGAGGTCCCGGTCGACGGTGAAGGTGCGTAGGTCGCGGGCGTTGACGCCCACGATGTCGGCCCCGGCGGCCAGGGCCCGGTCGAGCTCGGCCTCGTCGTGCACCTCCACCAGGGCGGCCATGCCCAGCCCGGCCGCCAGCCGGCGGAACGACGACAGCTCGGGGTCGGACAGGGCGGCCACGATCAGCAGCACCGCGTCGGCCCCCATGAGGCGGGCGTCGGCCACGTCGCGGGCGTCGACGGTGAAGTCCTTGCGCAGCACGGGTAGGTCGCACGCCGCCCGGGCGGCGGCCAGGTCGGAGGCCGACCCCCCGAACCACCGCTCGTCGGTCAGCACCGACAGGGCGGCCGCGCCCCCGGCCTCGTAGGACTTGGCCACCAGGGCGGGGCCGAGGCCCGGGGCGAGATCCCCCCGGGAGGGCGAACGGCGCTTGACCTCGGCGATGACGGACAGCCCGGGCGCCGCCAAGGCGGCCCGGAACGGTCGGGGCGGGGCGGCCGCCGCCGCCGCCTCGAGCAGGGCGTCGAGGTCGCGCTGGTCGCGCGCCGCCGCCTCCCGGTGGCCGGCCACGATGTCGGCGAGCATCGCCGCCCACGATACGGGCCGCGACCTGGCGGGGCCGAGCCGCCCGCTCGCCCGCACCCCCTTTCAGGCAAGAGGCGTCGTCTTCCGACGCCTATTGCCTGAGACCGGCCGGGCGCCGGCCCCGACAAGCGGCCGCTACCCGGGGCAGGGCGGGAGGCCCAGGGGCACCCGGGTCGACTCCACCACCGCGTCGGCCTGGGGCTGGCCGGGGGCGGTGCAGCGCATGCGGAACAACGCCTTGCCGGCGGCGTCGGTGGTGGCCCGGTCGGATCCCAGGAGAGTCAGTCCCGCGCCCACCGCCACCTGCACCGTCACCCCGGGCCGGGAGACGCCCTGCACCGTCCCCTGGTCGGTGACCGTGCCCGTGTAGACCTGCACGGTCACGGTGAAGGGGTCCTCGGCGGGCAGGCGGGCCACGTCGGTCTCGACCCTCACGCTCATGTCGCTCACCCGGCTCAGGCGCAGCTCGAGGTTCTTCACCTCGTCGGCGGCCAGGAAGAACACCTCCGGGGTGGTCAGCGCCAGGTCGGGCGCCTTCCACGCCCGCACCCGGTAGCTGCCGCCCCGGATCCCGGGGAGGCTGAAGCGGCCGTCGCCCGCCCCCAGGTTGATGGACGCCACCTCGTCGCCCACCAGCCGCTCGACGCGGACGGTGGCCCCCGTGACCAGCCCCTGCGGCCCCACCACCGAGCCCAGGATGCGGGCCGAGCCGGGGCCCAGCTCGGTGGGGACGGTGGTGGTCTGGCGGGGCCGGCCCGGGACGGTGGTGGTCGTGGTGGTCGGGCCGGCGGTGGTCGTCGTCGGCTCGACGGTGGTCTCGACGACCGGCGAGGTGGTGGGGGCGGTGGCCTCGCCGTCGCCCCCTCCGCAGGCGGCCGCCGCCAAGGCCAGGGCGGCCAGGGCGGCCAGGGACGCGACGAGCCGCGGCCGGCGGGCCAACGCGCTCAGGGGACCAGGGGCAGCGGCTCGACCCGGGCCGGCGCGGAACCGCCCTCCCAGACCAGGGTGACCTCGGCCGGCGGGGAGACCGCCCTGCGCACGTAGGCGAGGGCGACCGGCGCGCCCAGCTGCGGCGACCAGGCCACGCTGGTGAGCCGGCCCACGTCCTTGCCGTCGCCGGCCTGCACGGTGGCGGCGGGCGGGGGCAGGTCGGAGCCGCCGCTCACCACCACCCCTCGCAGCTTGCGGGGGACGTTGCCGCCCCGGGAGTCGATGCGGGCCACCAGCTCCTGGCCGGTGTAGCACCCCTTGGTGAAGCTCACCGACTGCTCCACGACCCCGGCCTCGGCGGGGATGGTGCTCTCGTCCATCTCCCGGCCCATCACCGGGATGCCGGCCTCGATGCGCACCGCCTCGTAGGCCTCCAGGTCGCACAGGGGCACGCCCTCGGGCGGCTCGGGGGCCTCGCCCACCAGATCGGCCCCCGGCAGGCCGGGCCAGTCGGCGACCACCACCGTGCCCACCGCCCCGCCCGCCGCCACCGCCTCGTGGGCCCGGGGCCCCCGCACGGCCAGGCAGCGCCAGCCCTCGAGCGGCCCCACGTCGGCCTTGACCCGCAGCTTGAACCGGGTGAGGCGTTCGGCGACGGTGGGGCCGAAGCCGGCGTCGGTCTCCAGCACGAACCGGCTCTCCGACAGCCGCAGCACCCGCAGGAAGGCCACCAGCTTCCCCTGGGGCTGCAGCAGGAGGGCCCACGTGGAGTGGCCGTTGTCGAGGCCCACGTCCTGGGAGAGCTGGCCCTGGAGGTAGCTGAGGGCGTCGGGGCCGTCGACCACCACGAAGTCGCGGGGCAGCCACACCGCCCCCGCCTCGTAGCGGAGGGCCTGGTAGCCGGCGGGCGCCTCAGGCGGGGACACGGGCGGCTCCCATACGGCGGGCGGCGGGCACGGCGCTGAGCAGGGCGGCGGCCTTGTTGCACGACTCCTCGTACTCGGTCTCGGGCACGCTGTCGGCCACGACGCCCCCGCCCGCCTGCACCGACGCCCGCCCGTCGGCGGTCACCGTCATGGTGCGGATGGCGATGGCGGTGTCGAGGTTGCCGGAGAAGTCGAAGTAGCCGATGACGCCGGCGTAGGGGCCCCGCTTGGTGGGCTCCAGGTCGTCGATGATCTCCATGGCCCGCACCTTGGGAGCCCCCGACACCGTGCCGGCGGGAAGGGTGGCCCGCAGCACGTCGATGGGGCCCTTGCCCGGCCGCAGCACCCCGCTCACCTGGGACGTGAGGTGCATGACGTGGCTGTAGCGCTCCACCGTCATGAACTCGTCGAGGTGCTCGGTGCCGTAGACGATCACCCGGCCCAGGTCGTTGCGGGCCAGGTCGACGAGCATCACGTGCTCGGCCCGCTCCTTGGGGTCGGCCACCAGCCCCTCGGCCAGGCGGCGGTCCTCGTCGTCGCTGCGGCCACGGGGCCGGGAGCCGGCGATGGGGCGGGTGACGACCCGGCCGTCGCGCAGCTGGACCATGGGTTCGGGGGACGACCCCACCACGGTGATCTCGGGGTGGCGCAGGAAGTACATGTAGGGGCTGGGGTTGATCTGGCGCAGCACCCGGTAGACGTCGAAGGGGTCGGCCCCCAGGTCGAGGTCGAACCGCTGCGACGGCACGACCTGGAAGACGTCGCCGGCGGCGATGTGCTCCTTGGCCCGCTCGACGGCCCGGCAGTAGGCGGCCCGCCCCACGGTGGAGCGCACCTCGGGAAGGGGGTCGGACGGGTCGGGGGGCTCGGCCGGCACGTAGGGCAGCGGCCGGCCCAGGTCGGCGGCCAGCTCGTCCACCCGGGCGGCGGCCCGGTCGTAAGCGGCGTCGAGGTCGGCGTCGGCCGCCCCCGCCCCGGGCACGAGCACGTTGTCGACGAGGAACACCCGCTGGCGGAGGTGGTCGAAGGCGGCCACCTTGCCGATGACGGACAGGACGGCGTCGGGGCGGCCCAGGTCGTCGGGAGGCACGTTGGGCAGCCGCTCCACCTCCCGCACCACGTCGTAGCCCAGGTAGCCGACGACCCCGCCGTGCAGGGGGGGCAGCTCGGGGATCGTGGGCCCTCGGTAGCCGGCCAGCAGGGCCTCCACCGCGGCCAGCACCCCCCGGTCGGTGGGTATGGCCACCGCCGGCGGGTCGCCCTGGAGGGCGATGCGCCCGTCGCGCGCCACCAGCACCAGGGCGGGGTCGCGGCCGACGAAGGAGAACCGCCCCCACCTCTCGCCGTGCTCGACCGACTCCAGCAGGAAGGCGGGCTTGCCGCCCTGAGCGTCGCCGGGGGCGAGCTTGAGGAAGGCCGACACCGGGGTCTCCAGGTCGGCCGCCAGCTCCCGCCACACCGGCACGAC
Source organism: Acidimicrobiales bacterium (assembly GCA_035540235.1). Classification (GTDB taxonomy): domain Bacteria; phylum Actinomycetota; class Acidimicrobiia; order Acidimicrobiales; family AC-14; genus JBFMCT01. Next base: position 6,312 of record DATLGZ010000158.1, read on the forward strand.
GGTGTGGCCCCGGGCCAGGGCCCGGAAGTCGTCCCTAGTGGGGCGCAGCATCAGCCTCTTGAGCGGTGAACGACCGGTAGAAGCAGGTGCGCTCGCCGGTGTGGCACGCCCCCCGCCCCTCCTGCTCGACCACGAGCAGGACCGTGTCGCCATCGCAGTCGTAGTAGGCCTCCCGCACGAACTGGCGGTCGCCCGACGTCTCCCCCTTGCACCAGTACTCCTGGCGGGACCGGCTCCAGAACCAGGTGCGCCCCGTGTCGAGGGTGCGCCGCAGCGCCTCCTCGTTCATCCACGCCAGCATCAGCACCGCGCCGGTGGACTGCTCCTGCACGATGGCCGGCACCAGCCCGTCGGCGTTGAAGGCCACGGCGGCCAGAGCCGCCGGGTCGGCGACGAGGGGGGTCGCGGGAGGCACGCCGCCATGGTAGGCGGGTGGCCTGCCGTCGGTTCGTGCCTTCACGGTCCTTCCGCGAGGCCGGCGGCGATGGCGGCCCGGCGGTTGGTCTCGTCCAGGTCGGCCCGGTCGGGGACGGCGAGGGACGGGTCGTCGGGCCAGCCGTCGACCACCGTCGCGGCCCAGTCGGCCCACTGGGCCACGGTCAGGTAGAAGTCGTTCAGGAAGCGGGCCGCCAGCAGCTGCTGGGCCCGGCGATGGGGGAAGGGTCCCCCACCCTCGTCGTAGGCCGTGCCGATGGCGTGGCTCTGGGCGCCCCGCTCGGCGGCCCAGGAGCGGGCGGCGGCCAGGTTGGCCAGCAGGTCGGCCCTGGTCCCGCTCTCGGAGAAGAACACCTTGACCAGGCCCTCGAACTCGAGCGATGGGCCGGCGCCCGGCTGCGCCAACCACTCCGCCAGCGCCCGGCGACCCTCCCCGGTGATGGTGTAGACGGTTCGCGACCGCCGCCCCACCGGCTCGGTGCTGGCCTCCGCCAGGCCCCGCGCCACCAGCTTCTTGGGCTCCTCGTACAGCTTGCTCTCCGCCCGCGGCCACATCAGCCCCAGCGACCGGCTCATCTGCCGGGTCAGCTCGTAGGTGCTCCACGGGCGGATGGCGAGCAGCCCGAGGAAGGCGTACGACGTGGTGGTGAGGGCGGGGGTTGACATTGTCCTCCCAAGGGGAGTAGAAGATACTTCCAATGGGAGTATACGAGGAGGAGGACGGGGTGGCGACGACCAGCAGCATCGAGGTGCACCCGGCCAACGAGGGCCAGGCCCGGGCGTGGGACGGGGACGAGGGTGAGTACTGGGCCGCCCATGCCGACTGGTTCGAGACGGCCCTGGCCGGCTACGACCCCGCCCTGCTGGCGGCGGCCGCCATCGAGGCCGGCCACGCCGTGCTCGACCTGGGCTGCGGCACGGGGGTGACGACCCGGGCGGCGGCCCGGGCCGCCGGACCGGGAGGGGAGGCGCTGGGCATCGACCTGTCCTCGCAGATGGTGGCCGAGGGGCGGCGCCGGGCCGAGGCCGAGGGGCTGGCCAACGCCCGCTTCGTGCACGGCGACGCCCAGATCTACCCGTTCCCCGAGGGCCGGTTCGACGTGGTGGTCAGCCGCACGGCGGCCATGTTCTTCGGCGACCCGGTGGCGGCCCTGGCCAACGCCGGCCGCGCCCTGCGCCCCGGCGGCCGCCTCGTGCTCCTCACCTGGCAGGGCCCCGCGCCCAACGAGTGGCTGGTGGAGTGGGCCACCGCCCTCACCGGGGGCCGGGGACTGCCCGCTCCCCCGCCCGGCGCCCCCGGCCAGCACTTCGCCGATGCGGGCGGGGTCGGACAGGGCGAAGGGGCCGGCTTCGGCGACGTGACGGTCGAGGGCGTGGCCGCCCCCTTCTGGGCCGGGCCCGACCCGGAGACGGCGTTCGGCCTCATCCTGGGCCAGGCGGCGTGGATGTCCGAGGGCCTGTCCGACGAGGAGAAGGCCCGGGCCCACGACGCCCTGCGGGCCAGCCTGGAGGCCCACGCCACCGCCGGCGGGGTCGTCTACCGGTCCGGGGCGTGGCTCACCACCGCCCGCCGGCCCTAGCCGGGCCGCCTCACCTGTGCAGAAATACTCCATATATGAGTATTTCTGCACAATGCCCCGGCCCGGGGGCGGCCCAGGGCCTCACGGCTCGGCCACCGCGGCCAGGACGTCGAGGCGGCTGGCCCGCCAGGCGGGGCGCAGGCCGGCCACCACGCCGGCCGCCGCCCCCACCGCCAGCACCGTGAGCAGCGGCCCCACGGGCACGGCGTAGGTGCCGAACCCCTCGGTCGCGTTCAGGGCCCGCACCAGGCCCCAGCTCAGGAACAGCCCCAGGGCCAGGCCTCCCAGCGAGCCGAACGTGGCCACGATCACCGACTCCCACCGCACCATGGCCCGCAGCTGGGGCCGGCTCTGGCCCACGGCCCGCAGCAGGCCCAGCTCCCGCCGCCGCTCGTGGACCGACAGCGACAGGGTGTTGGCGATGCCCATCAGGGCGATGACGACGGCCACGCCGAGCAGGGCGTACACGATGGTGAGCAGGGCGTCGACCTCGGCCGCCTGCGAGGCGACGAACTCGTCGCGGTCCATCACGTCGGGGCTGCCGTGGCGGGCCGCCACCGCCTCCACCGCGGCCCGGCCGTCGGCCAGCGGCACTGCGCCGGCCAGCCGCACGAGGGCGAGGAAGTACGAGGGCTGGGGGTTGTGGGCCGACCACAGGCCGGCGGTGACCAGCACGTCGCCGCCGATCGCCCGCTGGTCGTAGGTCGCCACCAGCCGCAGCCGGCGCAGCGCGCCGTCGGCGAAGCCCACGTCGACGGTCTGGCCCACCCGGTAGCCGTGCCGGGCGGCGAAGCCGGCCGCCATGGCCACGTCGCCGTCGGCCACCCGGTCGATGCTGCCCTCCACCAGCTCGAAGTCGGCGACCGCGGCCAGCGCCCGCGGGTCGGAGAACCCCACCTGCTGCTGGCGCCCGCCCACGGTGGCGGGGCCGAAGCCCAGGCCGGCGGCGGCGCCCACCTCCGGCAGGGCCGCCACCTCGGCCACCAGCTCGGGGGCGAGGCCGGCGCCGCTGAAGCCGCTCCCCGCCGGGGTGAGGGCCAGGTCGCCGCCGAAGGCCCGGTCGACCTGGTCCTCGATGGTGCGGGCCACCGACGCCCCGAAGACCGTGAACAGGCTGACCACGCCCACCCCCACCAGCAGGGCGGTGGCGCTGGCTGCGGTGCGGCGGGGGTTGCGCAGGGCGTTGCGCCGGGCCAGGTCGCCGCTCACCCTCCGCCACCGCAGCGGCGCGCCCACCAGGCCGGCGACGGGGCGGGCCACGACCGGCCCGAGC
>DATLGZ010000159.1:0-1953 GCA_035540235.1 Acidimicrobiales bacterium
GTCCACCCCGACTCGCTGGACCGCACCGACACCAGGGAGACGCCGGCGGCGACGCGCCGCATGAACCACGGCAGCCACAGCGACCCGAGCAGGGCCGCCCCGCCGGCGCCGGCTACGGCCCGGGCCCGTCTCGCCACGGACGCAGACCGTACGCCCCCGCCCACCCCCTCGCCGTCTTAGGCGCTTGCGTGAAGCCCATCGACAAGTTTGTTGTCGATCCGCAAGCGCCTCCGACCGCCAGCGAGCCGGGCGGGGATGGGGGAGCACGGCGCAGCCGTGCGTCGGGGGCGCAGCCCCCGAGGCAACCAGGCACCTGGCCGCGCTTCTCGCGGGTCAGCTGCCTCAAACCGGATGAGGGGGCGGTCAGGCGGTGGCCGACCCTCCCCGCCGAGACAGCGCCAGCACGATGAGGGCGGTCAGGCCCATGCCCACGGCCGCCGACGCCCCCACCACCAGCCACGCCGGCGGGCCGTCGTCGCCGGCCACGGCCAGTTGCACCGGGCGGAAGCGCACCGCCGCGAAGTAGATGTCCTCGGCCTGGAAGGTGGGGTTGCCGTTGCGGCTGTCCTGCCAGGCCACGTAGGCCACGTCATCGGTGGACGCCACGGCCACGTTGGTGTGGCTGTGGACGTTGTTCGACCACACCCCGATGGTGCGGTCGATGATGCGGTCGGTCACCCGCACGTTGGGGGCGAAGGTGCGGGCCCCGTCGGTCGACCAGGAGAAGTACACGTCCTGGTGGCCGCCGCCGTTGCCCCCCGGCACCTCGGTCTCCGGCACCGGGCTGTTGCGGAAGTCGTACCAGGCGATGTCCACCCGCCCGTTGGGGGCGACGGCGATGCCGGAGTCGTAGTGCTGGATGTTGGGCCGGTTGGCGTCGTCGTTGACCGTCACCCGGTCGCTCCAGGTGGCCCCGCCGTCGGTGGAGGTGCGCACGAAGATGTCGCGGTCGTCGAACTCGTCGGTCGAGGGCTGGCCCGCCGGCGGCCGCTGGGCCCGGGGGTTGGGGTTGCCGTACCAGGTCAGGTAGAGCGCCCCCGTCGCCAGGTCGACCGCCAGCATGGGCTTGCGCATGAAGCTGAACCCGGCGTTGCCGGGGTCGATCTCCTGCATGGGCGACCAGGTGCGGCCCTGGTCGGTGGACCGCCGGTAGATCATGGGCCGGAGGTCGGGGTCGCCGGTCGATCCCGGGGGCCGGAACCCGTCGGCCGGGAAGATCACGTGGACGGTCCCGTTGGCGTCGACGACGGGCCGGGGCTGGTCGCCGCCCCGCTGGTCGCTCAGCTCCTGGGGCTCGGCCCATGTGCGCCCGCCGTCGCGAGACACCGACAGGAAGGCCCGCCGCGGGTTGCCGGTTGCCGCCCCCCGCTGCCAGCCGACGTAGATGAGGCGGGGGTCGTTGGGGTCCACCGCGATCTGGGCCCGGCGGCTGTTGCCGATGCCCGGGTCGCCCTCCCGCCCCTCGTAGGCCCGCATCGTCTCCCAGGTCCGCCCCGAGTCCTCCGAGCGGGCCACGAACACGTGGCGAGGGGTGTCGATGCGGTTGTTCAGCGTGGCGTAGCGGGGGTCGCTGGCGATGAAGGCGGCCCACAGCACGCCGTCGGGGAGGAACTGGAAGGTGATGTAGGGGCCGTTGGTGGCCTGCTGGGAGCAGTCGGTGTAGGGCCGCATCATGGGGTCGCCGCCGGGGCCCCAGCTGAGGCCCCCGTCGGCGGAGATGTGGATGTCGCACGTCTTGCGGGTCCGGACCTCGGCCGAGCCGATCACGATCTCCCCGGTGACGGGGTTGACCGCCATCTGAGGGGTGGAGTGGGCCCGGTTGGGGTCGCGGTTGTCGGTGACCTGCACCGCCGCCGTCACCGACGGCACCCCCGCCTCCTGGGTGGAGGCGGGCACGGCCGTGGCCAGCAGCCCCAGCCCGATGGCCGCCACCCCCGCTGCCCGCCTCCACCC
>DATLGZ010000160.1:0-8884 GCA_035540235.1 Acidimicrobiales bacterium
CCGGGGCCCACACCGCGAACGAGGCCCCCGCCGCCCCCTGGTGCTCGCGCAGGTGGGCGCCCAGCACGGTCCACAGCCGCTCGTGGCGGCCCTCGCCGAACAGGTGGAGGTCCATGTCGCCGAGCGTCGGCCAGAAGCGGTAGGGGTCGTCGGCCAACCAGGTGTTGCCGTCGCGGTAGCGCGACTCGACCAGGTAGTCGTGGGCCTCGGCGTCGAGGGTGGCCTCGAACAGGCCGGCCGGGTGGACGGGGCGGGCCGCGACCCGCTCGCCGTCGGGCAGCACCACCTCGGCCTCCACCGCGTCGGGCCGCCAGATGCGGACGACGGGACCGTGCGGCCCCAGCACGCTGTGGGGGTTGACGTGGCGACCGGCGACGATGGCGTCGACCTCCTCGCCCCGCACGGTGGGCACGGCGGCCCGCCGGGCGTTCACCGGGCCCCCAGCCGCTGGAGAGCGGCCAGCGGGATCGACTGCCAGTCGGGCCGGTGGGCCCGCTCGTAGCCCAGCTCGTACACCGCCTTCTCCAGCTCGAAGGCGGCCAGGACCACCTCGGTGGCGGCCGGCTCGGGCACCAGCCCGGCCTTGGCCGCGCTGGCGACGTAGCCGTCGAGGAAGGACGTGCGGTTGCGGGCCTCCCACGCCTGGGCCAGGCCCGTGCAGTCCTCGTCGCGCTCGAGCTGGGCCACCACCGACGCGTAGTGGAACGAGCGCAGCATGCCGGCCACGTCCCGCAGCGGGGACGACGCCCGCCGCCGCTCCTCGGGGGGGCGGTCGGGCTCGCCCTCGAAGTCGAGGACGTACCAGCCCGCGTCGGTGCGCATCACCTGACCGAGGTGGTAGTCGCCGTGCACGCGGATGGCGGGGCCGCCGTCGCCCACCCGGCGCAGGGCGTCGAGCACGCCCCTGGCCCCCGCCTTGTCGAAGCCGGGATGAGCCTCTGCCTCGACCTGGGCCTCGACGCCGGCCGCCCACCGCTGCGGGTCCCCGGCCACAGCGCCGAAGGCGGCCGCCGACGCCTGGTGCATCTCGGCCGTGATCGTGCCCAGGCGGCGGGCCTCGGCCGAGAAGTCGCCGCCCGCCATGCCGGGGTCGACCACCGGGGGCGGCATGTCGTCGCTGATCACCGGCACGGGCTGGGTGTCGCCCACGCCGAACAGGTCACGAAGCGACGTGAGGGCCAGCGCCCAACCGTCGGTCCCGCCCACGAGGAAGGGCTGGAGCACGGCCAGGTCGGACTCGTCCACAGTCAGCGTGGCCAGCGGCCGGGCCACGTGCTCGAAGCCGGCGTCGCTCAGCGCCTCGGTCATCTCCACGTCGAGGTTGCGGCCCCGGTGGATGCGGCGGAACAGCTTGAGGATGAGGCGGTCGTCGTAGACGAGGGAGCTGTTGGACTGCTCGCCGCCCACCGGCCGGACCCGATCGGCCGACTCCCTGGACGCGCTGACCACGTCGAGCAGGGTGAGGCCGAGCACGGGGTCGAGCACGGCGTCGTAGGCCAGCAGCCGCCCGCCGTCCTCACCCACCTCGCCCATCACCGCCGCGTCATGGCCCCGCAGGAAGTCGGGCCACTCGTCCGGCGGCCGCAGGCCCAGCGGCACCTGGTAGCGGGCGCCGTCGGCGTCGACGATGAGGTCGACCAGGGCAGGCCAGCCCGAGTCGAGCACGCGGCTGTCCTCCACCACCACGGAGGCAGGCGTCTCGGTGCCCGAGTACCAGCGCTGGCGCGGCAGGAAGTCGCGCAGGGGCTCGACCAGGGCGGCGGAGTCGATGACGGGCGTCAGTCGATTCATTGGGGGCCCTCCGTCAGTTGGAACCAGTAGAACCCGTGGCCGCCGAGGGTGAGCAGGTAGGGCAGCTCCCCGATCCGGGGGAAGGGCACCCGGCCCACCAGCTCCACCGGGGTGCGGCCCTCGAAGCGGCTCAGGTGGAGCTCGACGGGTTGGGCGAAGCGGCTGAGGTTGTTGACGCACAGCAGGACCTCGTCGCCGCGCTCGCGGATGAAGGCGAAGATCGAGGGGTTCTCGGCCTGCAGGATCTCGAAGCTGCCCATGCCGAACGTGTCGTTGTGGCGCTTGCGCACCTGCAGGGCCCGCTGGATCCACTGCAGGAACGAGCTCGGGTTGCGCACCTGGGCCTCGACGTTGACGGCCTGGAAGCCGTACACCGGGTCCATGAGCGGCGGCAGGTAGAGCTGGGCGAAGTCGGCCCGACTGAAGCCGGCGTTGCGGTCGGGGGTCCACTGCATGGGCGTGCGCACGCCGTCGCGGTCGCCCAGGTAGATGTTGTCGCCCATCCCGATCTCGTCGCCGTAGTAGAGGATGGGGCTGCCGGGGAGGCTGAAGAGCATCCCGTGCAGCAGCTCGGCCAGCTTGCGGTCGCCGTCGACCAGCGGCGCCAGCCGGCGGCCGATGCCGATGTTGCGCTTCATGCGCGGGTCCTTGGCGTACTCCGCGTACATGTAGTCGCGCTCCTCGTCGGTGACCATCTCCAGGGTCAGCTCGTCGTGGTTGCGCAGGAAGATCCCCCACTGGCAGCCCTCGGGGATGTCGGGCGTCTGCGACAGGATCTCGGTGATCGGGTAGCGCTGCTCCCGCCGCACCGCCATGAACATCCGGGGCATGAGGGGGAAGTGGAAGCACATGTGGCACTCGTCGCCCACACCGCCGCCCACGCCGTCGCCGCCGTCGCCGCCACCGAAGTAGTCGACGACGTCGGCCGGCCACTGGTTGGCCTCGGCCAGCAGCACCCGTCCCGGGTGGGTGGCGTCGACCTCCTTGCGCAGCCGCTTGAGGAACTCGTGGGTCTCGGGGAGGTTCTCGCCGTTGGTGCCGTCGCGCTCGAAGAGGTAGGGGACGGCGTCGAGGCGGAAGCCGTCGAGGCCGATGTCGAGCCAGAAGCGGACGACATCGAGCATGGCCTGCTGGACCTCGGGGTTGTCGTAGTTGAGGTCGGGCTGGTGAGCGAAGAAGCGGTGCCAGTAGTACTGCTGGCGCTCGGGGCCCCACGACCAGTTGGAGCGCTCGGTGTCCACGAAGATGATGCGGGCCTCGCTGAAGCGCTGCTCGTCGTCGTGCCACACGTACCAGTCGGCCTTGGGGTTGGTGCGGTCCCGGCGGGACTCGACGAACCAGGGGTGCTGGTCGCTGGTGTGGTTCATGACCATGTCGGCGATGACCCGGATGCCGCGGCGGTGGGCCTGCTCGACCAGCTCGAGGGCGTCGGCCAGGTCGCCGTACTCGGGGAGGACGGTGAAGAAGTCGCTGATGTCGTAACCGCCGTCGCGCAGGGGGGACTGGTAGAAGGGCAGCAGCCAGATGCAGTCGATGCCCAGCCACTGGAGGTAGTCGAGCTTCTCGGTGATGCCGGCCAGGTCGCCGGTGCCGTCGTTGTTGGAGTCGAAGAAGCCCCGGACGAGCACCTCGTAGAAGACGGCCTTCTGGAACCAGCGTTCGTCGCTGCCCTCGGTCAGCGACACGCTGTCGCTCACGCCGGCCGTCACAGGTGGCGAAGGTGGAGTATGTGGGCCGGCTGGCGGGTGGGGTGGAGGAACACGTAGGGCGACGGGCCGCGCCAGGTGTAGGTCTCGCCGGTGAGCTCGTCGGAGGCGAGGAACTCCTCGTCGGCGGCGAAGCCCAGCTCGTCGAGGTCGAGCCACACGACGTCGGACTGGGGGTTGTGGGGGTCGAGGTTCACCACCACCAGCACCACGTCCCCACCGTCGGCGGTGCGCTTCGAGTACACGATCAGCTGGGGGTTGTTGGCGTGGTGGAAGTGGATGTTGCGCAGCTCGGACAGGGCGGGGTGGGACCGCCGGATCTCGTTGATGCGGGTGATCAGCGGGGCCAGCGACCCGGGCTGGTCCCATTGGCGGTGCTTGACCTCGTACTTCTCCGAGTACAGGTACTCCTCGTTGGCGGCCGACGCCGGCTCGTTCTCGCCCAGCTCGTACCCGCTGTAGATGCCGTAGGACGGCACCAGGGTGGCGGCCAGGGTGAGGCGGAGGGCGAAGGCGGCCGGCGGGCCGTTGCGCAGCGGCCCCGACAGGATGTCGGGCGTGTTGGGCCAGAAGTTGGGGCGCATGTAGTCGGCCTTGGGGCCGTGGGCGATCTCCTCCAGGTACTCCTGGAGCTCGTCCTTGGCGGTTCGCCAGGTGAAGTAGGTGTAGCTCTGGCTGAACCCCACCTCGGCCAGCTTGGCCATGACCTTGGGGCGGGTGAAGGCCTCGGCCAGGAAGACCACGTCGGGGTGGTCGGCCTGGACCGCGGGGAGGAGCCAGGCCCAGAAGGCCATGGGCTTGGTGTGGGGGTTGTCGACCCGGAAGACCCGCACGCCGTGGGCGATCCAGTGGTCGAGGATGGCCTTGCACGCCTCCCACAGGGCCTCCCGGGCGCCCGGCTCCGGAGGCCAGAAGTTGATCGGGTAGATGTCCTGGTACTTCTTGGGCGGGTTCTCGGCGTAGCGGATCGTGCCGTCGGGACGGTGGTGGAACCACTCGGGGTGCTCAGTGACCCAGGGGTGGTCGGGCGAGCACTGCAGGGCGTAGTCGAGCGCCACCTCCATGCCCAGGGCCCGGGCCGCCTCGACGAAGAGGTCGAAGTCGTCGATGGTGCCCAGGCTGGGCTCGACGTCGGTGTGGCCGCCCTCCGCCCCGCCGATCGCCCACGGGCTGCCGGGGTCGTCGGGCCCGGGCGTCAACGTGTTGTTGCGGCCCTTGCGGAACGTGCGGCCGATGGGATGGATGGGAGGCAGGTAGACCACGTCGAAGCCCATGGCCGCCACCGCCGGGAGGCGGTCGGCGGCCGCCGCCCGCAAACCCCCTTCCGAGCGGGGGAACAGCTCGTACCAGGCGCCCACCAGGGCCCGCTCCCGGTCGACCCACAGCCGCTGGGGCGGGCTGGCGGTGAGGTCGAGGGGGTCGGGCACGAGGGCCAGGGTGGCGGCGATGGCGGGGTCGAGGGCGGCGACCAGCCGCTCGTCCACGGAGCGGGCCTCGTCGCCCACGGCTCGGGCCGCCGCCTCGAGCAGCTTGCGGTCGCCGGCGGGCACGTGGCCGGCCCGCTCGGAGAGCAGCAGCCGCCCCTCCACCAGCTCGAGGGCGACGTCCTGGCCGGCGGCGTGCTTGACCTCCACGTCGTGCTGCCAGGTGGCCACCCGGTCGGTCCACCCCTCGACGACGAACTCGTGGAGGCCGAGGCCGGACGGCTCGATCACCGCCTGCCACCGGTCGTTGCCCAGGTGGGCCATGGGGGCGTCGCGCCACTTTCGCTCACCGGCGGGCCGCCAGCGGCAACGGGCGGCGAGGATGTCGTGGCCGTCCCGGAAGATGTCGGCGGAGAGAGCCACCCCCTCGCCGATCACCGCCTTGGCCGGGAAGGCGCCGGTGAGTGTCCGCGGGCGGACGTCGTCGATCACGAGACGAGAGCCAGCTGTCACGTGTGACCACCCTACCCGGCTCCCCGGCCGGCTGAACCACCGGCCCGCGCCGCGGCCCACCCTGCATCTCTGCCACTCTTAGGGGCCACCGATCAGGAGAACCGCACGATGTCCGCCCGCACCGCAGCGCCGACCCGTGCCCGCCTGCGAGCCCGACTTATCGCCGCCGCCGTCGTCACCGTCGTGCTCGCCGGGTGCGGCGACAAGCCCGCCCCCGACACGACCGCCCCGGCCGGGTTCAAGGTCGTCCGCAACGCCCCGACAGGATTCGCCCTGGGCATCCCCCAGGACTGGATCGAGATCTTCCTCACCCAGAAGCTCGACGAGTTCGACCAGCGGGCCCGCGCCCTCACCGCCGGCAACGACGCCCTCATCCCCGCCGTCAACTCCGCCCGCCAGATCGCCCAGTCGGGCGGGAGGTTCATGGCAGTCAGCCCCGACGGCCAGGCCCGCGTGAACCTCACCGTAGACAACGCCCGCGAGAAGACGCTCGACGAGCTGGCCACCGCCATCATCCCCGTGCTGGAGGAGAACGGCGCCACCGAGGTCGGCCAGGGCCGGGCCTCCACCGGCGCGGGCGAGGCGCTGAGGCTGACGTTCAGGTTCCCGCTCCCCGGTCGCGGCGAGGAGCGGGTCATAGCCGACGAGGTGCAGTACTACCTCATCCACGACGACCAGACCTTCGTGCTGACCGTCATCAACGGCGGGCCCGACCTGGCCGCCACCATCGCCGGCACGCTGCGGCTGCGCTGACCTCGTAAGCCACCGCCGGTTCGCAGTACGGTCACGGCCATGAGGGCCTTCAGGACGTTCACCGTACGGCCGCACCTGCCCGAGCCGATCGTCGCCCTCCATGGCCTGGCCATGAACCTGCGATGGTCGTGGGACGAGGCGACCCAGGACCTGTTCCGCTGGGTCGACCACGACGCATGGGAAGCCACCCGCGACCCCGCCGCCGTGCTCAACGGGGCGTCGCGGGGGCGCCTGGAGGCGCTGGCCGCCGACCCCGCCTTCCTTTCGTTCCTCCACGAGGTCGACGCCGACCTCCAGCGGGAGATGGCCATGGACATGTGGTTCCAGCGCCGGGGCAGCGCGCTGGGCACGGTGGCCTACTTCTCGCCCGAGTTCGGCATCGCCTCCGCCCTGCCCCAGTACTCCGGCGGCCTGGGCGTGCTGGCGGGCGACCACCTCAAGTCGGCCAGCGGGCTGGGCGTGCCCATCGTGGGCGTGGGGCTGTTCTACCGGCACGGGTACTTCCGCCAGGAGCTCACCCCCGACGGCTGGCAGCAGGAGCGCTACGTCCCCCTCGACCCCCACGCCATGGCCCTGACCCCCCAGGACGTGGAGGTCACCGTCGACCTGGGCGGCACGTCGCTGTCGGCCCGGGTGTGGGCGGCCATGGTGCGCCGGGTGCCGCTCTACCTCCTCGACGCCGACGTGGAGCAGAACGACGACTCCAGCCGCCACGTGACCGACCGCCTCTACGGGGGCGACACCGAGCACCGCCTGCGCCAGGAGGTCCTGCTCGGCATCGGCGGGGTCCGCGCCCTCTACGGGCTGGGCCACGACCCTCAGGTGTTCCACACCAACGAGGGCCACGCCGGGTTCCTCGGGCTGGAGCGCATCGGGCGGTGCATGCGCACCAGCGGGCTGACGTTCAACGAGGCGGTGGAGGCGGTGCGGTCGGCGACGGTGTTCACCACCCACACGCCCGTGTCGGCCGGCATCGACCGCTTCCCGCGCCACCTCATGGAGAAGTACTTCACCGCCTGGGCCGCCGAGCACGGCATCTCCTTCGACGACCTCATGGCGCTGGGCCAGGCGCCGGGCGACCCCCCCGACGCCCCCTTCAACATGGCCATGATGGGCTTCCGGCTGGCGGGCTGGTCCAACGGCGTGTCCAAGCTGCACGGCCGGGTCAGCCGGCGCATCTTCGCCGGGCTGTGGCCGGGCGTCCCCGAGGAGGACGTCCCCATCACGTCGGTCACCAACGGCGTGCACACCAAGACGTGGGTCTCGCCCGAGATGCAGGACATCCTCAAGCGCCACGTCCTCCCCGAGTGGCACGAGGCGGCCCCCGACCGCTGGGAGCGCATCGAGAGGGTGGGCGACGGCGAGCTGTGGACGGCGCGGGAGCGGGGCCGTGAGCGGCTGGTGGGGTTCGTTCGCCGCCGCCTGCGGGAGTCGGCTCTGGCCAAGGGGCTGTCGGAGGCGGACGTCACGTGGTGCGACGACGTCTTCGACCCCAGCGTCCTCACCATCGGTTTCGCCCGCCGCTTCGCCGCCTACAAGCGGGCCACGCTGCTGCTGTCCCAGCCCGACCGGCTGGCCGCCCTGCTGCTGTCATCCGAACGGCCGGTGCAGATCGTGTTCGCGGGCAAGGCGCACCCCGCCGACGACATGGGCAAGGAGATGATCCGCCAGATCGTCCAGTTCTCCCGCCGCCCCGACCTGCGCCACCGCTTCGCCTTCCTGGAGGACTACGACATCGACGTGGCCCGCACCCTCTACCAGGGCTGCGACGTGTGGCTGAACACTCCCCGCCGCCCGCTGGAGGCGTGCGGCACGAGCGGCGAGAAGGCGGCGCTCAACGGCGCGCTCAACTGCTCGGTGCTCGACGGCTGGTGGGACGAGTGCTTCACCAACGAGATCGGGTGGGCGATCGCCTCCGCCGAGTCCCAGCACGACCTGGGCCTGCGCGACCACCTCGAGGCCAACAGCCTGTTCGACCTGCTGGAGCGCCAGATCGTCCCCCTGTTCTACGAACGGCCCCCCGGCCGCCCGCCCGCGGGCTGGCTGCGCCGGGTGCGGGCCAACCTGCGCACGCTGGGGCCCTTCGTCTCCGCCAGCCGCATGGTGCGCGACTACGTGGAGCAGCTGTACGAGCCGGCGGGGAGGCGGGGGGAGGCGCTGGCGGCCGACGGCCACGCCCGGGCCAAGGCGCTGGCCGCCTGGAAGGAACGGGTCATCGCCGGCTGGGGCGACGTGCGGGTCGAGGCCCTCGACGGCGAGGACGGCGTCACCGACCTCGGCGGCGAGCGGGTCGTCACCGCAGCGGTGAGCCTGGGCCGGCTCTCGCCTGCCGACGTGGCCGTCGAGCTCGTCCACGGCTCGGTGGGGGCCACCGACGAGCTGACCGCCACCGGGGTGGTCGGCATGCGCCACGAGGGCGAGGACGGCGGCGACGAGGAGGGCGACGATGGCGGCGACGGGGCTGGCCGCCACCGCTACGTCGGCGCCTTCACGTGCGAGCGGGCCGGCCGCTACGGGTTCACGGTCCGCGTCGTCCCCTCCCACCCCGACCTCCTCACCCACGCCGAGCTGGGCCGGGTCATCTGGGCCTAGGTGAGCGAGCTCACCTAGGCTGCCGGCGCGGCGGAGACCGGGGGCAGGCGGATGTTCGAGCGGTTCACCGACCGGGCGCGGCGGGTGATCGTGCTGGCGCAGGAG
>DATLGZ010000161.1:0-3777 GCA_035540235.1 Acidimicrobiales bacterium
GGACAGCACCTCCACCCGGCAGTCCCCCACCTCCACCTCGCCGGTGGCCAGGTTGGGATTGGCGGTGCCGTCGGGGCGGGCCCGCACCGTGCCGGTGACGGCCAGCACGTACTCGGAGCGGATGTCGGCCCGGCCGTCGACCACGCACTGGACGATGCCGGTGTGGTCGCGCAGGTCGACGAAGGCCAGGTGCTCGCCGTGCTCGCGGTGGCGGTCGACCCACCCGCAGACGGTGACGGTGCGGCCCGCGTCCTCGGGCCGCAGGGCGCCGCAGTAGTCGGTGCGCAGGCTCACCGCAGCCGTTCCTCCACCAGCTTGGCCACGTCCTCCCGTGGCACCTCCTCCTGCTCGCCGGTGGCCAGGTCCTTGAGGGTGACGGTGCCGGCCGCCGCCTCGTGGGCGCCGACGATGGCGGCCAGGCGGGCGCCCGCCCGGTCGGCCGACTTGAGCTGGGCCTTCATGGAGCGGCCGTCGAAGGACCGGTCGCAGGCGACGCCGGCCGTGCGCAGCCGGTGGGCCAGGCGGGTCGCCTCCCTCCCGCCGGTGGTGTCGACGACCCACACGTCGACGGCCGACGCCGGCGGGGGGAAGACACCCTCGTGGTCGGCCGCCAACAGGATTCGCTCCACGCCCACGCCGAAGCCGATGCCGGGCGTGGGCGGGCCTCCCAGCGACTCGGCCAGCCGGCCGTAGCGGCCCCCGCCGCCCAGGGCGTTCTGGGCCGCGTCGAGCGCCGGCGACTGCAGCTCGAAGGTGGTTCGGGTGTAGTAGTCGAGCCCCCGCACCAGCCGGGGAGCGAGGGTGAAGGGCACACCCAGGGCGGAAAGCCCGGCCGTGACCTGCTCGAAGTGCTGGCGGCAGGCGTCGCAGAGGTTGTCGAGCAGGCGGGGAGCATCGGCGGTGGCGGTGGCGCACGCCTCCCGCTTGCAGTCGAGCACCCGCAGGGGGTTGGCGGCGGCCCGCTCGCGGTGCTCGTCGCACAGCTGGTCGGCCCGCTCCGCCAAGTAGGCGACCAGGGCGCCCAGGTAAGGCGGGCGGCAGGCGTCGTCGCCCAGGGAGTTGAGCAGGAGGGTGACGCCGGCCAGGCCCACCTCCCGGCACACCTCGTAGGCGAGGGTGACCACCTCGACGTCGAGCTCGGGGTCCTCGGTGCCGAGGGCCTCGACCCCCAGCTGGTGGTGCTGGCGGTAGCGCCCCGCCTGGGGGCGCTCGTAGCGGAACGAGGGGGCCGCGTACCACGCCTTGAAGGGGGTGAGGGGCCGGTGCTGCACGAAGGCCCGCACCACCGGGGCCGTCCCCTCGGGGCGCAGGGCCAGCCGCCGCCCGCCCTTGTCGAGGAAGTCGTACATCTCCTTGCGGACCACGTCGGTCTCCACGCCGACGCGGGAGAACACCGCCAGCTCCTCGAACACGGGCGTCACCACCAGCTGGTAGCCGGCCCGGCCGGCCCGGCGCGCGAAGAGGGCCACCAGCCGTTCCCAGCGGGCGGACTGCGGGGGGAGGACGTCGTGGGTGCCGGGCGGGGCCCGGAACTCGGCCATCTGAGCGGTGAGGCTAGGCGCTTGCATGAACCCGATCGACAATTTGTCGTCGATGGCAAGCGCCGCCCGACCGCGCGAGCGCCAGCGAGCCGGGCGGGGATGGGGGAGCACGGCGCAGCCGTGCCTCGGGGGCGCAGCCCCCGAGGCAGTTGGGCGCTTGCATGAACCCGATCGACAAATTTGTCGTCGATGTGCAAGCGCCTCCGACCGCGCGAGCGCCAGCGAGCCGGGCGGGGATGGGGGAGCACGGCGCAGCCGTGCCTCGGGGGCGCAGCCCCCGAGGCGACTAGTGGTGATCCGGCGAGGGCCCATCCGGAAATGCGGCCGCTACCATCAGCGCTCCGTGACCGAGACCTCCGGCAACGGCTACGAGCCCCTCCTCGTCGCCCGCGGCGTCACCAAGGTGTACCGCAGCGGCCAGCAGGGCCAGCAGGGCAAGGCCGCCGGCCTCGAGGTGCCCGCCCTGCGGGGGATCGACCTCGACATCTACCGGGGCGAGTTCGTGGCCGTCATGGGCCCGTCCGGGTCGGGCAAGACCACCCTGCTCAACTGCCTGTCCGGGCTCGACGACATCGACTCCGGGCAGGTGTGGGTCGAGGGCGCCGACATCCACGCCATGGCCGACGCCAAGCGGACCGAGCACCGGGCCCGGGCCATGGGGTTCATCTTCCAGGCCTACAACCTCATCCCCGTGCTGTCGGCGGCGGAGAACGTCGAGCTGCCCCTGCTGCTGACGGGGGCCAAGCCCCCCGAGGCCCGGGCCCGGGCACGGGACATGCTCGACCGGGTGGGGCTCGAGGCCCGCCACGACCACCGCCCCAACGAGCTGTCGGGCGGCGAGCAGCAGCGGGTGGCGGTGGCCCGGGCCCTGGTGAGCGAGCCCGCCATCGTGTGGGCCGACGAGCCCACCGGCAACCTCGACAGCCACATGGCCACCGCCGTGCTGCGGCTGCTCCAGGAGGTGCACCAGGCGGGCCAGACCATCGTGGTCGTCACCCACGACCCGTGGATCGCCCGGGCGGCGTGGCGGCTCGTCCGCATGCAGGACGGGCTCATCGTGGCTGACGGCACGACGGCGGAGCTGCTGGGCGCCGGCCCCACCTGGTGACGTGAGTGAGGTGAGGTCGGCACGATGGTGAGCTGGGTGCTCGCCGGCCTGGCCCTGCCGGTCGTGGCCCTGATCGTCCACGACCTCACCCGCCGTCCCGAGATCCGCCGGCTGGCGCTGCGCAACGTGGCCCGCCGCAAGGGGGAGGCGGCCCTGGTGGTGGCCGGCTCGCTCCTGGGCACGGCCATCATCACCGCCAGCTTCATCGTGGGCGACACGCTGCGGGCCTCCATCCGGGACGCGGCCCGCACCGAGCTGGGGCCGATCGACCACGTCGTGGAGGTCACCGGCCTGTCCGCCTTCCCGTCGGCGGCCGCCATCGTGGCCCGGGGAGTCCCCAACACCGACGGGATGCTCACCGCCGTCGGCGCCCCCGCCGCCCTGCGCAAGGGGGGCGACGAGCCCCGGGCCGAGCCCCGGGTCACGCTGCTCGAGGTCGACTTCGACGAGGGCCGCCGCTTCGGCGGCGACCCCGAGGCCACCGGGCTGGCCGGCGCCGGCCCCACGCCCACGGGCGACGAGGTCGTCATTCCCGCCGACCTGGCCCGCACGCTGGGGGCCAGGGCCGGCGACACGGTCGAGCTGTTCGCCTACGGCGCCCAGCGCACCCTGCGCGTCCGCCAGGTGGTCCCCAAGGTGGGCCTGGCCGGCTTCGGCCGGCCGTCGGCCTTCGTCGCCCCCGGCACCATCGAGAGCCTGGTGCCGCCGACCTTCGCGGGGGCGGGCACCCGCCCGCCCAGCGGGCTGGTGATGGTGTCCAACGAGGGCGGGGTGTTCGAGGGCGCCCGGGCCAGCGACGAGGTCATGGCCGAGCTGACCCTGCGCATCGGCGGCCTAGCCGACACCGACGTCCAGGCCGCCAAGCAGGACCTGCTCGACCGGGCCGACGCCAACGCCGCCAGCTTCGTCGAGCTGTTCGGCGGGATCGGGGCGTTCAGCGTCATCGCCGGCGTGCTGCTGCTGGTCAACATCTTCGTGATGCTGGCCGACGAGCGGAAGACCGAGCTGGGCATGCTGCGGGCCGTCGGCCTCAAGCGCAACCACCTGGTGCGGGCCTTCGGCGCCGAGGGGGGCGTCTACTCCCTGTTGGCGGGGGTGACCGGCGCCTTGGTGGGGGTGGCCGTGGGG
>DATLGZ010000162.1:0-2199 GCA_035540235.1 Acidimicrobiales bacterium
GGCCGAGGCGCGTTGGCCACCGCCCGAGGCCCGGCCGAGGAGGAGGCCGGCGGCGAGGGCCACGACGAGGGTGAGGACCAGGGCGGTGAGGAAGCGGGGCTTGGGCATCTTGGGCTCCTTTTCGGATCGGTTCGCCGGCAAAGAGGCGCCCCGCCGCCCCCGCCTTACGGTTTCCGTAAGGAAATTCCCGCCCGATCCTCTACCGGTCATGACGCCACACGACCGGGCTCCGACCTATGGTGCCGGGTAGGCCGCCATGGACGACGCTGCCCTCGTACTTCGTGCCCGGGATGGGGACCGTGAGGCGCTGGCCGCGATCTACGACCGCTACGGCGACCGGCTCCACGACTTCTGCACCTCCATCCTCCGCGACCGCCAGGAGGCGGCCGACGCCTTCCACGACGCCTTCGTGGTGGCGGCCCAACGGCTGGGCCAGCTGCGGGAGCCGTCCAAGCTGCGGCCCTGGCTCTTCGCCATCGCCCGCCACGAGGCGCTCCGCCGGGCCAAGGCCCGTGCCCGCCAGCAGCCCTCCGAGGAGCTGGAGGGCGTGAGCGCCGACGACGCCGACCTGGGTGGGGGCGTGCGCCGGGAGGAGGCCTCCCGCCTGGTGTGGGCGGCGGCCGCCGGCCTCAGCGACCGGGACCGTGCGCTCCTCGACCTCAACCTCCGCCACGGCCTCGAGGGTCAGGACCTGGCCGACGCCATAGGCGTGGAGGCGGGCCACGCCTACGTCCTGCTCAGCCGCCTGCGCGACCAGGTGGAGCGTTCGCTGGGGGCGCTGCTGGTGGCCCGCTACGGCCGCCGGGACTGCCCCGAGCTGGCCGGCATCCTGAAGGGCTGGGACGGCCGGTTCTCGCCCCTGATCCGCAAGCGGGTGGCCCGCCACGCCGACTCCTGCGACGTCTGCGCGGGGCGCCGCCGGGCGCTGGCCAGCCCGCTCGCCCTGCTCGGGGCCATGCCCCTGGTGCCCTGCCCCCCTGGCCTGCGCGACCGCATCCTGGGCGACGCCCGCCTGGCCCACCACGGGGACGCCTGGCCCGAGGGCGCGGGCGGGTTCCCCCCGCCCCTGGAGGCGGCTGGCGGCGGCCGGCGGGGGGCGGCCGCCGTCGCCGCGGTGGTGGCCCTGGTGGTGGCAGCCGTCATCCTGGTGGCCCCGTGGGGGAACGACCCCGAGGGGGCCGTCCCGGTGGCAGCCGGTCCGGCGGTCACCACCACCCTTGGCCCCGACCCGGTCCCAAGCTCCGTCCCGAGCGAGCCCGGCCCCAGCCCCGTCACCACCGACGGGGGAAGCGCCGGGCCGGAGACGACCGGGGCCGGTGGCACCCCGCCGACGACGACGGCCGCCCCGGCGCCACAGCCGCCCCCGGCCGCCCCTGCCTCCTTGCGGCTGGGGGCCGGCACGTTGGTGTTCGGCCGGCTCGCCACCGAGCAGCGGGTGGCCCTGGCCAACGACGGCGGTTCGCCGCTGGAGTGGTCGGCGGCGGCCTCGCCCTCGCTGTTCTCGGTGGCCCCCGCTTCGGGCGCCGTGGCCGCCGGCTCGACCGTGGAGGTGGTCGTCCACTTCCACCGGGCCGACGCCCCGGAGGGGGACCTCATCGGCGAGGTCGTGTTCACGTCCAGCGGTGGGGGCGGGCGGGTGGCGCTGAGCGCGACCGTCCGCCGCCCGCCCGAGGTGCGGGCCAGCACCGACCTGGCTCGCCTCTTCCGCACCGCCTGCACCGCCGCCGGCCCCACCGTCGCCTCCGTCACTGCAGTGGTGACGGACGAGGCGGCGGTCCGCACCGTGACGCTGCGGTGGCGGGACCCGTCGGGCCGGCAGGGCTCGGCCGAGATGGTGGCCGCCGGGGGCGCCGCCTACTCGGGCCGGCTCGGGCCCTTCGCCGACGAGGGCGTGGTCACCTGGTGGGTGGAGGCCACCGACTCGTTCGGCGAGAGTGGCCGCTCGCCCGACCAGTCGCTGCCGGTCGAAACCTGCCGGGCCGCCGGTTGAGCGGTTCTGGGCCGGATTTTGTACCTGTGGCGTTCAATTCCAGCATCAGAACGGGTCAAGCCGCCCCGTCGACGATCGTCCGCCCGGCCAGGGGGGCAGACAGGGCCACGATGGTCTCCTTGTATACGGCCTGCATGGTGCAGGCCGTGTTCTCGGCGCCGGGGGCGGCGCCCGTCCATATGGTGATCGTCACCCGGTCGGCGGCCTCC
>DATLGZ010000163.1:0-3287 GCA_035540235.1 Acidimicrobiales bacterium
GGGGGCATCCCCGCCGGAAGGCAGGAGCATGCCGGCCAGCACCTCCCGGGCGTGGAGGGGGAGCAGCTCGTCGGGGATGCGGCAAAGGATCCTCACCAGCTCGGCGTCGTCCAGCGTCGTCAGGGGCGGCAGGGCCACGAGGTCGCGGTCGACCAGGGCGACCGCGGCTGCGGCGCTGGCCGGGAGGTCGGCACGGAGCCGCCCCACCCGCCAGGCCGCGGCCAGGCGGCGGGCCGGGCCCCGGGGGTCGAGGGTGCGGGCGAGCGAACGGCGGGCGGGCGCCGCCCCCAGCAGCTCCAGGTCGACTGCCACCCGACCGCCGACCATGGCCACCACGGGGGAGTGGCCGACCCGGCGGCGGGAGGCGGCGTGGGTGAGGGTGATGGCCTCGAGGATCCCGTGGCGCAACGGCGGGATCCAGAGGTCGACTTCCAGGGGCCGGAGGGGCGCGGGGAACGTCTCGCTGACCGGCCCCGGGCCCAGGAGCGGGCCTCGGGCGGTCTCACTGTGGCCGGTCGCGGTCACGGGACGGCTCTGCAGCATCCACAGCCGCCCGGCGGCGTCGAAGGCCCACTCGACGTCCTGGGGCCGGCCGAAGACCCGTTCCGCGCTGCGGGCCAGGCGGGCCAGGCGCCGGCACTGCCGCCAGTCGAGGATGTGGGCGCCCGCCGGCTCCACCACCCGCCCCCGCCGGGTCATCACGTACCGGGCCGCGGTCACCTCGCCGCTCACGAGGGCGTGGGGGCTGCCGTGCACCGCCTCCACCATCAGGCGGCGGGCGTCGCCCGTCACCGGCTCGACCCCGAACAGGACGCCGCCGGTGACCGGGTGCAGCTCGGGCTGGACCAGCACGGCCATCGGGGCGGGGGGCGCGTGCGGGGCGGCCGGCCGCCGGGCCGACGCCAGGACCTCCTCCACCGCCCGCCGGAACTCGTCCCAGTCGCCGACGCCGAGCACCGACCGGAACTGGCCGGCCATGGACGACTCGCCGGCATCCTCCACGGTGGAGGAGGAGCGGACCACCAGGGTCCGAGCGCCGCCCTGGCTCAGGCGGTCCCAGGCGGCCCGGAGCCCGGCGGGCGCCGGGGCTCCCTCGGTGGTCAGCACCACGCCGGGGAGCACCGGCAGCCCGGCCGCCGCGGCCTGGGCCAGGTTGGCCGCCTTGGCCCCGCCGACCGCGGGATCGGCCGCCTCGGGATCGGTCAGCGCGAGGATGCGACCGGCGCCGCTGGGCCGACCGAGCGGCCCCGCGCCTCCCAGCGCTGCCCTCCTGGTCCCGGACTTTGCTGGACTCTGCATGTCTCTCGCGATGTGTGTCGGTCACCGCCACCATCGCCTCTCGGAGGGCCCCGTCGCCCGGGGCGCAGGTCACCTTGCGTAGGGCCCTTCGGCCCTACCTCTCCCTCAGCGCCCGGCCGGCACCCGCCACTCGACGACGGTGCCGCCCTGGGGGCCGGGGCCGACCTGCAGGGACCCGCCCAGGCGGGCGGCCCGGGTCTCCATGTTGGCCAGGCCCTTGCCCCCCACCCGCCGGGCCGGGGGCAGGCCCCGCCCGTCGTCGGCGACCCGCAGGACCACGTCGGCGTCGGCGGCCAGCTCCACCTCCACCCGGGAGGCCCGGGCGTGGCGGGCGGCGTTGGCCAGGGCCTCGCGCAGCACGGCCAGGACCTCGGTGGCCACCTCGTCGTCGAGGTTGTCCACCGGACCGTCGAAGAGCACGTGGGGGTCATGGCCCAGGGCCCCGCCGGCCTCGGCGGCCAGGGACAGGACCCGGGCCCGCAGGCCCCCGGCGGCCCGCCGGGAGGCCTCCAGGCCGAAGATGGCGGTGCGGATGTGCTTGACGGTCAGGTCCAGGTCGTCCACCGCCTGGGTGATGCGCTCGGCCACCTCGGGGCGCTGGGCCAGCCTCGCCGCCCCCTGGAGGCGCAGGCCGGTGGCGAAGAGGCGCTGGATGACGGTGTCGTGTAGGTCCCGGGCGATGCGCTCACGGTCCTCCAGCAGGGCCAGCTCCCGGACCCGGATGTGCAGGCGGGCGTTCTCGATGGCCACCCCGGCCGCCGCGGCCAGGCCCACCACCAGCTCCTCGTCGATGTCGGTGAAGACCTCGGCGGTGGTCTTGTCGGTGAGGTAGAGGTTGCCGAAGACCTGGTCGCGCACCCGCACCGGCACCCCCAGGAAGGACTTCATGGGCGGGTGGTGGGGCGGGAAGCCGTAGCTGTCGGGGTGCTCGGAGAGATCGGGCAGGCGGATGGGCTTGGGGTCTCTGATGAGCAGGCCCAGGATGCCGTGGCCCTTGGGCAGGGGGCCGATGGCCGCGTAGGTGTCGGGCTCGAGGCCCACGGTGAGGAACTGGGCCAGGGAGGTCCCGGCCTCGTCCAGCACCCCCAGGGCCCCGTAGCGGGCGTCGACGAGGGCCACCGCCGACTCCACGATGTGGCGCAGCACGGTCTCCAGGTCCAGGTCCGAGCCCACGGTGATGACCGCGTCGAGGAGCTGGCGCAGGCTGCGGGGCCCGGCGTTGGAGGCCGCGCTCACCGTGGGGTCCTCACAGAGTCCTCACGAAGCCCGAGGGTAGCGACAAGAATGGCGCTATGGCCGAAGCGACCCGGGTGTTCCTCCTCGACGACCACGAGATCGTGCGCCGGGGCCTGCGGGAGCTGCTCGAGGGCGAGGAGGGCTTCGCCGTGGTCGGCGAGGCGGGCACCGCCGAGGAGGCCCTGGCCCGCATCCCGGCCACCAACCCCGAGGTGGCCGTGCTCGACGTGCGCCTGCCCGACGGCAACGGGGTGGAGGTGTGCAGGGAGATCCGCTCACGCCACCCCGAGGTGCGCTGCCTCATGCTGACCTCCTTCGCCGATGACGAGGCCCTGTTCTCCGCCATCCTGGCCGGGGCCGCCGGCTATGTGCTCAAGCAGGTGCGGGGCACCGACCTGCTCGACGCCATCCGCCGGGTGGCCGCCGGCCAGTCCCTGCTCGACCCCACCGTCACCGCCCGGGTGCTGGAGCGCCTGCGGGTCCCCCAGGCGCCCGATGAGTCCCTGGCCAGCCTCACCGACCAGGAGCGGCGCATCCTCGACCTCATCGCCGAGGGCCTCACCAACCGCCAGATCGGCGAGCGCATGTTCCTGGCCGAGAAGACGGTCAAGAACTACGTGTCCAACGTGCTCATGAAGCTGGGCATGAGCCGGCGCTCGGAGGCCGCGGCCTACGCCGCCCGCCTGGCCGAGCGCCACAAGCGCGACGACGGCTGAGTCTGGACGGTTCGCGGCCCATACCGCACCGAATCG
>DATLGZ010000164.1:0-4714 GCA_035540235.1 Acidimicrobiales bacterium
CACGATGTCGGACGGGCGCTGCTGGAAGGCGGGCAGGCCCTCCTCGGCGCTGGCCGCCTCCTCGATGGTGTTGCCCTCGTCCTCGAGGGCCAGCCGCAACGACGCGCGTATGCGCTCGTCGTCCTCCACGATCAGGATGCGTGCCGCCACGGCTCACATTCTCGCCCGATTCGCCCCCTGGCCGCTCGCCCGGGCCTACCTCCAGGCCGCCGCCCCTTGTGGCGGCCCCTACGGCTGGGGCTCGGCGCCGGCCCCGAGCTGGCGGGGGCCGTCGAGGGCCTGCTCCCGCAGGCGGCGCTCGGCGGCCACGAGGATGTCCTCGCCGTCGACGATCTCGTAGGCGTAGCCCTGCTCGGCCAAAAAGCGCTGGCGGCGGGCGGCGAACTCCTGGTCGTTGGTGTCGCGGGACACGACCGCGAAGAAGTGGGCCTGGCGGCCGTCGGCCTTGGGGCGGAGCACCCGGCCCAAGCGCTGCGCCTCCTCTTGGCGGCTGCCGAACGTGCCCGAGATCTGCACCGCCACCGACGCCTCGGGAAGGTCGATCGAGAAGTTGGCGACCTTGGACACCACCAACAGGGGTTCGTCGCCGCAGCGGAAGGCGTCGTAGTGGCGCTCGCGGGCCGCGTTGGGGGTCTTGCCGGTGATCAGCGGCGCGCCCAGCCGGTCGGCCACCGCCTCGAGCTGGTCGAGGTACTGCCCGATGACCAGCGTGGGCTCGCCCCGGCGCAGCGCCTCCTGGCACAGGGCGGCGACCACCGCCAGCTTGGAGCGGGCGGTGGCACCCACCCGGTAGCGCTCCTCGGGCTCGGCCAGGGCGTAGGCCAGGCGCTCCTCGTCGGCCAGGGTGACGCGGACCTCGGTGCAGCGGGCGGGGGCGATCCAGCCCTGGGCCTCGATGTCGCGCCACGGGGCGTCGTAGCGCTTGGGGCCGATGAGGGAGAACACGTCGCCCTCCCGCCCGTCCTCCCGCACCAGGGTGGCGGTGAGCCCCAGGCGGCGGCGGCTCTGGATCTCGGCCGTCATGCGGAACACCGGGGCGGGCAGCAGGTGGACCTCGTCGTAGACGATCAACCCCCAGTCCTCGGCGCCGAACAGCTCCAGGTGGGGATAGACCCCCTTCCGCCGGCTGACGAGGATCTGGTAGGTGGCCAGGGTGACGGGCCGCACGTCCTTGCGCTCGCCCGAGTACTCCCCGATCTCGTCCTCTCGCAGGGTGGTGCGGGCCAGCAGCTCCCGCCGCCACTGGCGGGCGGACACGATGTTGGTGACGAGGACCAGGGTGCGGGCGCCGGCCTTGGCCATGGCGGCCAGGCCCACCAGCGTCTTGCCCGCCCCGCAGGGAAGCACGACCACGCCGCTGCCGGCGGCGGCGAAGGCCTCCACCGCCTCGGCCTGGTAGGGGCGCAGGGTGAAGCCGGCGTCGGGCCGCAGGGCGATGGGGTGGGCCGCCCCCTCGACGTGGCCGGCCTGGTCGTCGGCCGGCCACCCGGCCTTCAGCAGCGCCTGCTTCAGCCGCCCCCGCTCGCCTCTGGGCACCGCCACCCGGTCGGGATCGAGGCGGGCCCCGACGAGGGGCTCCACCCCCTTGGCCCGCAGCACCTCCTCGAACACGGCCCGGTCGGTGGAGCGCAGCACCAGCCCGTGGGACGGGTCGGCCTCGAGAACGAGGCGGCCGTAGCGCGACATCACCTCGGCCACGTCGAGCAGCAGCGACTGGGGCACGGCGTAGCGGGACCAGCGGATGAGGGCGTCGACCACCGACTCGGCGTCGAGGCCGGCGGCCCGGGCGTTCCACAGCCCTAGCGACGTCACCCGGTAGGTGTGGACGTGCTCGGGCGAGCGCTCCAGCTCGGCGAAGGGGGCGATCTGGGCCCGGCAGGCAGGGGCGTCGGGAT
The DNA here is from genome assembly GCA_035540235.1 of Acidimicrobiales bacterium. GTDB lineage: Bacteria > Actinomycetota > Acidimicrobiia > Acidimicrobiales > AC-14 > JBFMCT01. Next base: position 1,896 of record DATLGZ010000164.1, read on the forward strand.
GGTCGACGTCGAGCAGCAGGGTGCGGTCGGACTGGACGATGAGAGGCCCGTCGGCGGATGTCACAGGAGCTGCTCCTCCTCGGCTTCGGTGAGCACCCGCGCCCAGTGGATGCGGAGCGCGTTCAGGGTGCGGGACGTGTAGTCGGGCAGGGCCTCGACCAGCAGGTCGGTGGGCGAGACGGCCAGCACCCAGGCGTTGACCTGCTTGGTGACGCCCTTGGTGTTGGTGGACGAGAAGCGCACCAGCCACTCCTCGTCGGCGGCCTGGCGGGCCAGGGCCAGGATCGACGGCAGGTCCTTGGCGATGGTCGTGGGCCGGGACGACTCCACCTCGAACAGTTCCGGCGGGGGCGGGGCGGCCGGCCGCGCAGGGGCCACCTTCTTGGCTGCCGGCTTCCCCTTCATTCCCTGGCTGGCGGTCGGCTTGGAGCTCGCCGCCTTAGCGCCGCCGCCGGCGCGCAGAGCGGCGACCACGGCCGCCGCCGCCGGCAGGCCGCCACCAGTACCGCCACCGTGGCCGTTGGCGCTGGCCGGCCGCCCCGGCAGCGGCGAGGGCCGGGCCGCCGGGAAGGCGGGCCGGGCCGCCGCCCGGGCCTCGGGCGGCCGGCTCAGCACGACCCCGCCGCCCGAGTCCTCCTCCATGGGGAGGTAGCCGGCGCCCCGCAGGGCGGCCAGGACGTCGGCCGGCTCGGCGTCGGTGATGGCCACGGTGGGGGCCAGGCGGCGGAGCTTGAGGCGGGCGGTGGCCCGGCCCTGGGACACCTCGGCCAGCAGGGCGACGTCGTCGCAGCGGACGTAGGTGGCGACCCGGCCCACCCTCAGCTGGCCGTGGCGGCGGCCGAGATCGGCGACGAGGTAGGAGAGGCCCTGGGGCACCCCGCGGGCGGCGTGGCGCTCGAGGAAGCCGGCGATGTCGGCCGCCGACCGGCCTTCGTCGAAGGCCCGGCGCAGCGACTGCTCGGTGAACCGGTAGACGGTGGCCGCCCCCCGCGACTCCACGTCGGCCATGACCTCCAGCTCACCGGCCACGTCGGGCGCCAGCGCGCCGGCGGCCACGGCGGTGAGGTCGGCCTGCACGACGATCTCCCGCACGGGGGCGGGGAGCAGGTGGGCCAGGGCTGCCTCGGCCCCCTCGACGTCGCCACCGGCGACCCGGCGGCCGGCGCCGGTGAGCGCGCCGCCCACGGCCAGGCCCAGCACCTCCATCTCCTCGATCGGCCAGGCGGCGAGCAGGAACGGCGGGGCGGGGCCGTCGTCCCAGAGGAGCGGGGCCGCCCACGTGACCCGCTCCACCACCGCGTCGGGAACGGCGCTCGAGCCTGGCGGGAGCGAGGCCAGGGCGGCCAGCACGGCCCGGCGCTGGTCGACCGCCTCGGGGTGGGAGGCGCGGTTGAGCACGGGCGGGATCACCTTGTCCTTGGAGCTGATCTCCCCGGCCAGGCTCGGGTGGAACGGCGCCTCCATCCATCCCGCCACGAGCCGGGACCACTGGGCCGGGCCGGCCAGGCGCCGCCAGCCGTCCCACGCCGCCGTGGGCAGCGCCGTGCCCGCCTGGTGGTCGACCCACAGCAGCCCGGCCGCCACCAGCAGGTCGAGCAGGCGGGCCGCCTCCCGCTCGCTGGCGCCCACCACCTTGGCCACTCGCCGCACCTCCCGCACCGCCATCCCACCGTCTTTGAGGAGCTTGGCCGGGCGGGCGCACAGCTCCTCCAGGGCGAGGCCGGCCCGGTGGGCGAGGGCGACGGCCCGTTCGACGCCGGCGGCGTCGACCGCCTCCCCGTCGCCGGAGGTGGCGGGCAGGGGCGGGGGGGAGGCCGAGAAGGACTCGAAGACGTGCCCGCCCCGCAGGGACAGCCCGACCTCGGCGGGCATGGTCAGGAGGTACCACTCGACGGCCACGAGGTAGCCACGGCGGGCGAGCCAGCCCGCCGGCCGGCGGTCGTCGAGGCTCCACACCCCGCCCGGCACGCTCACCTGCTGGCCCCGCGCCGCCTGCGCGACGAGGGCGGCCGTGCCCGCCGGCGCCTTATTGAGCAGCGCCTTGGCCCGCCCCGGCGTGGCGAAGAACTCGACGATGGCCCGGACCGAGGCCGCCTTGCCGCCACCGCCCGCCTTGGCGCCGAGCCGCCGGCACATCTCGGTGAGCGCGATCGCCTGCTCCCTCTGGAGGGCAGGAAGCAGGGAAGGGCCGAGCCCGGCCCGGCGGTGCATGCCCGACAGCCCCGGGTTGAGCACGGCCGAGCCGCCGGCGACCAGCGCCAGGCCGGCCCCCTCGAGCGTGCCCAGCGGTGGCTGCAGGGCTTCGGCGCTCACGCCCGGGGCGATGGCGGCGGCCAGCTCGGCCAGCTCGGCGGCGCCGCCCAGCGCGGACAGCGCCTCCACCACCTGCTGGGCGGCCCGGTCGAGGCGGCGGTAGGCGGCCTGGGCGCCGGCCGGCTCGGCCAGCCGCTCGGCCAGGGCGGCGAACGACCGCGGCGGCGACTGGGCCAGCTCCGGCCGGGCGTCGGCGAGGGCGTGGAGGTCGGCGTCGCCCCACGCCGCCAGGTGCGTGGCCGCGTCGCCCCAGCCCCGTAGGGAGGCGATCTTGGTTGTGGAAGCAGACATCTGACCGTCCCGAGTGCGGCTCGGGGGGAAGCGGCCCGAACCTACCCCGCCCGCTCCCGGCGCGGGTGGATGGTCGACGGCAGGCTCGGCGCTGATAGCGGAAGGGATGCGCAGGCGGCGGCCGGGCAAGTTCCCGCCCGCTCTTGCCGCCCCCGCGCCCGGGAGGGATGGTGGCGCGGGATACTGCCGTCGATGAGGGAGGGAGCGGCGGGGAC
>DATLGZ010000165.1:0-1776 GCA_035540235.1 Acidimicrobiales bacterium
ATCGAGGGGCTCGGCTCCTTGGGGGGCGCCGGCGCGCCCGGGAAGGGGTCCCCCGGCAGCGGGTCGGGGGGGAGCTCCGTCGGCGGCAGGACCACGGAGAGCGCCATCGGGTTCCTCCTTGTCGCTCGTCCCCCCTTCATACCCGGTATGCCGCCCGCGGCACCCGTCGTCCCGATCGGCCCCCGACCGCGCGCGGCAGTATCATCCGGCCGATGCAGGGCGGGCGGGTCGTCGTAGGACCGAGGCGCGGCTGAGCGGAAGCTCCTGCCGTAGTCGTCTGCAATGAACGAGGTGGCGTACCTGGCGGCGGTAGTGCTCGCCGCCGTGTTCGCGTGGGCGGGCGTCCAGAAGCTGCGGCAGCCCCACGCCGTGGCCGGCTACGCGCGTGGTTTGGGCGTGCCCTTCCCGGCCGTCACCGCCCGCCTGCTCCCCCTCGTCGAGCTGGGGGTGGCCGCCGCCCTCGTGACTGTCCCGTCGGGCGGCGCCGTGCTGGCCCTGGCCGCGCTGGCCGCCTTCTCCGCTGTCCTCGCCCGGGCCGTGGCGGCGGGCGCCACCACGCCCTGCGGCTGCCTGGGGAAGGCATCCGACGAGCCGGTGTCGGGAGTCGACCTGGTGCGCAACGGGCTGCTCGCCGCCCTCGCTCTCGCCGCCCTGGCCTCGCCCCGTCCCGCCGCCCCGTCGCTCGAAGCGGTGGTCGCGGTGTCGGCCCTCGTCGCTGCCGGTGGCGTCATCCTCGCCCTGGCCCGCCTGCGCCAGCAGGTGGGAGCGGTGTGGAGCAACCGGGCGGCACGTGAGGGAGCCCGGCCGTGACCGGTGGGGCCTGGGTGGCCTCCTACGTGGCCCTGTGGGTGGCGGTGGTGGTCATGGCGCTGGCCATCGCCGCCCTCCTCCGCCAGATCGGCGTGCTGCACGCCCGCCTGGCCCCCATGGGCGTCCACTTCGCGGGCGAGGGGCCGGACCGGCTGAAGCCGGCCCCGCTGGCCGACGTCTTCCGGTACCGGGCGGCGGGCTTCACCCTGATCGCCTTCACCGCCCCGGGATGCGAGATCTGCGCCGGGCTGCTGCCCGGGGTCCGGGCCCTCGACCGGCAGTACCGCGACCTGGCCGTGCACGTCGTCGAGCGCAGCCCCCCCACCGCATCCGTCTTCTCCGCCTTCCGCGTGGCGTCGACCCCATACGTGGTGGCGGTGGACGGGGAGGGCATCGTGCAGGCCCGGGGCGTGGCGAACTCGCTCGAGCAGGTCGAGATGATGCTGGCCGAGGCCATGGCCGGCGCGGAGGCCCGGTGAGGCCGCGACCCCGCCGGCGCGACGCCGATCCCGTCGACGGCTGGGTGGAGCAGGCCAGTCGGTGGACGGCCGCCCGCACCACCCGGCGATCGTTCCTCGGCAAGCTGGGCCGGGCCACCGTCCTGCTCGCCGCCGGGCCGGCCCTGGCGCCGGTGCTGGCCCAGCGGGCCGACGCCCGGGTGTGCGGGCAGACCGGGTACGCCTCGGTCTGCCCCACCTTCGACTGTGACGAGGGCATTTGGGGCTGGTGCTGGTACGCCTCGGGATGCTGCGCCGGCGGCTACCTGAAGAAGATCTGCGACTGCTGCGTGTGGCGCTACCCCAACGTCCAGGGCTACTGCGACTCCGGGTACGGCGTGCGCTGCCTGGTCGAGAGCTGCGGCGCCGACCCCCGCGTGCTCGCCGTCCCTCTGACCGACCTGGATACCGACGACCTGCTGCAGACCGCTCTCGAGGTGGCCCGGCTCCGCTACCCCAACGGCAGCCC
>DATLGZ010000166.1:0-2236 GCA_035540235.1 Acidimicrobiales bacterium
CCCCCGTGATCAGGACCCGCGCCACGCCGTCTCCTCCACCGGCGCCCGCCCCCGCAGGGGCTCCCACCACGCTCGGTTGGCGGCGTACCACGCCACCGTGGCGGCCAGGCCCTGGTCGAAGTCGACCTGGGGGGCCCAGCCCAGCTCGCGGACGATCTTCGTGCAGTCGAGCACGTAGCGGCGGTCGTGGCCCGGGCGGTCGGGAACGATCGTCTTGAGGTCGGCGGGCCTGCCCAGGGCGGCCAGCACGAGGTCGGCGATCTGCTCGATGTCGCGCTCGACGCCGCTGCCCACGTGGTAGGTCTCGCCCACCACGCCCCGCTCCAGCACCGCCTCCACCGCCCGGCAGTGGTCGAGCACGTGCAGCCACTCCCGGCGGTTCCGCACCGAGGCGTACATGGGCAGGGGCTTGTCGTCGAGGGCGTTGGTGACGAACAGGGGGACGACCTTCTCGGGGAACTGGTAGGGGCCGTAGTTGTTGGCGCAGTTGGTGATCGTCACCGGCAGACCGTAGGTCTCGTGGTAGGCCCGCACCGCGTGGTCGGCCCCCGCCTTGGAGGCGTTGTAGGGCGTGCGGGGGCGGTAGGGCGAGTCCTCGGTGAAGGCGTCGTCGGCGTCGAGGGCCAGGTCGCCGTAGACCTCGCAGGTGGAGATGTGGTGGAAGCGCCCCACCCCCACCCGCCGGGCCGCCTCCAGCAAGGTCTGGGTGCCGAGCACGTTGGTGCGGAAGAAGCGGCCCGGGTCGAGAACGGCCAGGCTGTTGTGGGACTCCGCTGCGAAGTGCACCACGACGTCGACCCGGTGGTCGCGCAGGGCGGCTTCGGTGGCAGCCGGGTCGCACACGTCCGCCTCCACCAGGCGGACCCGGCCCTCCAGCCCCTCCAGGTTGGCGGGGTTGCCGGCGTAGGTTAGGGCGTCGTAGGCCACGATCCGGTCGCCGGGGTGGGACTCGGCCCAGTAACGGGCGAAGTTCGACCCGATGAAGCCGGCGCCACCGGTGACGAGCAGGTTCATCCGGCTAGACCCCCTGACCAAGAACGGTCGCCGACGGGCCCGCCGCACCACCGCCTGTTCGCCCGAATGGAGTGAGCGAAGCGAACGAATGAGGGCGAGGCACTAGAACAGGTCGACCCGGGAGTGGTCCCCGAGCATGAGCCGGTGGGCGTGGGGCTTGGCGCGGGAGCGGACGACCTCGACCTGTTTGCCGATCAGCGAGTCCTCGATGCGGGGCATGTCGACTATGCGGCTCTGCTCCAGCACGATGGAGTGCTCGATCTCCGACCGCAGGATCTCGCAGCCGTAGTGGATGGCGGTGAAGGGGCCGACGAAGCTGTCCACCACCCGGGTGCCCTCGCCCACGATGGCGGGGCCGCGGATGATCGAGCGCACGATCTCGGCCCCGGGCTGGACGACGACCCGGCCCACCAGCCTCGACTCGTCGTCGACCTTGCCCTCCATCGCCGGCTCGATCGACTCCAGCACCAGCCGGTTCCCCTCCAGCAGGGCCTCCAGCTGGCCCGTGTCCTTCCAGAACCCCGACACCACCTGGCTGCGCACGGGGTGGCCCCTGTCGATCAGCCACTGGATGGCGTCGGTGATCTCCAGCTCGTCCCGCCACGACGGCCGGATGGCCCGCACCGCCTCGTGGACCGTCTTGTCGAACAGGTAGACACCCACCAGGGCGAGGTCGGAGGGGGGCTGCGACGGCTTCTCGACCAGGCGCACCACCCGCCCCTCGTCGTCGAGCTCGGCCACGCCGAAGCGGTGGGGGTCGGGCACCTTGGCCAGCAGGATGCGGGCCGCCGCCCTCTCGACCGAGAACTGGCGCACGAAGTCGGCCAGCCCCTCTCCGAGGAGGTTGTCGCCCAGGTACATCACGAACTCGTCGTCGCCCAGGAACTCCCGGGCGATCAGCACGCAGTGGGCCAGGCCGCGCGGTTGGTCCTGCGGGAGGTAGGTGACCCGCAGGCCCCAGCGCTCCCCGCCCCCCACCGCCGCCCTCACCTCGTCGGCGGTGTCGCCCACGATCATGCCCACCTCGACGATCCCCGCGTCGGCGATGGCCTCCAGGGCGTAGAAGAGGATGGGCTTGTTGGCCACCGGCACCAGCTGCTTGGCGCTGGTGTGGGTGATGGGGCGCAGCCGCGTGCCCGCCCCGCCGGCGGGGATGATCGCTTTCAACAGGCCGCCTGGGAGGCCGACCGGCTCGTCGGCGAGGCCGGGTCGGGGCCGGCAC
>DATLGZ010000167.1:0-5833 GCA_035540235.1 Acidimicrobiales bacterium
CGGCTACCTGCTCTACATGCGGGCCGGCCTCATCCTGGTCGTGCCCATCCTGGCCGCCACCGCCGTCTACGCCGGGTCGTTCGACGTAGGCCAGCGGGTACACCACCTGCAGCGGGTGCTCGCCCACGTCGAACGACCCGGCGTAGACGGCGGTGGCGGCCAGGATGGGCACGACCAGGATGAGGCCGGCCCGCATGTAGAGCAGGTAGCCGTCGGCGTGGCGGTCGGCGATGATCGCCACCATCCCGACCCCGAGCGAGAGGTAGAACACGCCGAACGCCCGCAGGGAGAACAGCGACAGGGGCTCGGGGAAGATCGACCCGTTGGTGGCCCGCTCCGGGGCTACCAACGCCACCAGGGCCAGGAAGAACACGAGGGCGACGAACGCCACCCGCAGGCGGCGCATGGCGGGGGTGAGGTCCATCCCGGCCCGGCGGTCGGGGCCGAGGTGGCCCCGGCCCTGCCCCAGGGCGAAGGCGCCGGCCGCCACCGACAAACCCAGCGAGATCAGGTAGGGCCAGGTGAGGACCTCGCCGGTGCGGAGCCGCTCCCGCTCGTAGAGGGCGACGGCCAACTGGGTGGCGCCGAAGGAGAGCACGTAGACCACCGCCGGCCGGGCCGCCGTCCACCGGGGCCGGGCCGCTCCGTAGGCGGCGAAGGCGGCGGTCCCGAGGCACCAGCCACCGGCGGTCATGGCCACGAACGGCGAGACCGTCCAGGCGAAGCTGTCCGCCGCCCACGCCGGCGCCACGAACAGCGGCACGCCGGTGACCACGTAGGCGACGGCGGCGGCGGCCAGGAGGGCGCGCCCCGCCGGCGTCAGCTCACCTCGACCACCCTGCTGGTCCATAGCTTCACTCAACCACGGCCGCGAGGTGGCATGCTGGCCCCATGGCTGGTGGGGTGCGGGTGCGGCTGACCTTCCCGGAGCACCTGATCACCGAGCCGGTGATCGGCCGGATGATGCGCGCCTTCGACGTGCTGCCCAACATCCGCCGGGCCAACATCGAGGACACGGTGGGCTGGATGGTGTGCGAGCTGGCCGGCGAGCGCAAGGCGGTGGAGGAGGCCCTGGCCTGGCTGGCGGCCGAAGGGGTGCAGGTCGACCGCCTGGGCGACGTGGTGGAGGGCTAGAGAGCCCGACCTCCATCCGTTTTGGGCAGCCGACCTGCCTAAAACGCAGCGGGGGGGTTACCAGTCCTCGGAGCCGGGCACGCCCTTGAAGGGGCCCACGACGCCCGAGGTGATCCAGCCGCCGTAGAACCCCCCGGGCTGGGGGCGGACGTAGTCGCCGCCCACGAGGCACACGTCCATGGGCGCCGGGTAGAAGGCGATGTGGTCCTTGAGGGCCTCGTAGCCGGGCTTGGGGTCGTGGTAGGTCCACGCCGCCGCCGGGGCCACGCTGTCGCCCCGGACGACGTCGTAGTAGGAGGCCACGCCCTTCCACTCGCAGTAGGACGTCTTGTCGGTCTCGAAGATGGCCCCGGGCAGCACGCTGTCGGGCGGGAAGTAGTAGTTGGGCGGGTGGCTGGTCTCCAGCACGCGGATGGGGGTGAGGGTGACGGCGATGGTCTGGCCGCCGAAGCAGACCTCGCACTGGACGCGCACCGCCTCGATGCGGGGCGGCCGCGGGTAGTCCCACACCGACTCCTGCCCGGGTCTGGGCGGGATGGGCTGCGGTCTCACCGGTCGTCCCGATGGGGCAGCATGGAGGCCATCGACGAGCATGCTACGGCCCTGGCCGACGCCATCGAGGCGGCCCTCCCCGGGTGGGTGGAGCGGTGCGTGCGGGTCCGGCTGGGCCCGGGCGACGACCCCGGCCCCGAGGTGGAAGCGGCCGCCGCCGACGCCGGCCGCCAGGCCGCCGCCGAGGTGGGCGGGGCGGTGCGGCGGCTGCTGGCGGCCGACATCGACGAGCAGGGCACCACGCCGCTGGCCCTGCTGCGAGGGGCGGTGCGGTTCCCGACCGAGGTCCTGCGGGAGGCGGGCGCCGCCCCCGTGCCCCGCGACCGCGTGCAGGAGCGGCTCTTCCCCGAGGACGTCTACGACCTCGCCCCCGCCTCCTTCGCCGACGTCGACCCGTCCCTGTTCGAGCCGGGCCTGCGCTGGGGCGCGGCCAAGGCGTTCGCCCACAAGCAGAGGCACGGAGGAGGAGCAGCGCCCATGCCCACGAAGAAGCGGGTCGTGGCCTACGTCCCCGACCTGATGGACCGGTCGAAGGTCGCGTCCGCCCCCGCCGACGTGACCTTCGTCAACCGCCCGGCCGACCTGGCCGCCCGTGCCGCCGAGGCCGGCGCCGACCTGGTGGTGGTCGACCTGACCCGGCCCGGGGTGGTCGAGCAGCTGGCGGGGATCGAGGCGCCCGTCGTCGGCTTCGCCAACCACACCAACCGGGAGGCGATGGAGGCGGCGTCGGCGGCGGGGGCGAGCCAGGTCCTGGCCCGCTCCGCCTTCTTCGCCCGCCTCGACGACCTCCTGGGCGGCTGACCGTTACCTTGAGGGCGGCATGGCGCTGAGCGACCGCGACCCCTCACCCGTCTCGGCCTCCGACATGCTGCGCTGGAGCGAGACGCTGTCGGGCATCGCCCGCACCGCCCTCGGGTTCACCGACAGCCTGTACGAGCGGGAGCGCTTCGAGGAGATCCTGCGGGTGGCGGCCGACATCCGCATGGCGGCCGGCGAGGACCGCTTCGACCGGGAGGCGGTGATCGAGCACTGGCTGCGCGACGTGGGCGAGGGCGTGGCCGGCTACGTGACCCCCAAGATCGCGGTGGGGGCGGTGGTGGGAGACGACGAGGGCCGCATCCTCCTCGTCCAGCGGGCTGACTCGGGGGTGTGGCTGTACCCCACGGGCTGGGCCGACGTGGGCTACTCGGCCTCGGAGGTGGCGGTCAAGGAGGTCCACGAGGAGACGGGCATCGAGGTCGAGCCGGTGCGGCTGATCGCCCTCTACGACGGCATGCGGCTGGGGTTCACCCGCATCCCGCTCTACTCGCTGGTGTTCCACTGCCGGGTGGTGGGGGGGACGATGAAGGCGCACCCCCTGGAGTGCCGGGACGTGGGGTGGTTCGCCGAGGAGCGCCTGCCCTCGCCGCTGGCCGGCGGCGGCCGGGGCGATCGGTGGGTGCCCCAGGCGTTCCGGGCCATCCGGGGCGAGCCGGTGGAGGCGCTGTTCGACCCGCCACGGCACCCTCCGTGGCGGAGGACGCCGCCGGAGCCGTAGGCGCCGGGTGCCGGGGGCGCAGCCGGGCGCCAGGGGCGCAGCCTCCGCGGCAAACTAGGGTCTGGCCGGCGAGCTGGGAAGGAGAGTTGCGTGCTGTTCTCGAGGAAGCGGACGGGCGAGGACCCGATGAAGGTCGTCACGCGGTTCGTGGAGGCCTGCAACCGCCACGACGTGGAGGCCATCTACTCGACGGTCCACCCCAACTTCGACTCGATCCAGCCCTGCTTCCCGTCCCGCAACTTCACCGGGGCCGACCAGGTGCGGCGCAACTGGAGGGCCATCTTCGAGAGCGAGCCCGGCTTCCGCCTCACCGTCCTGCGCTCCGCCCGCTCGGGCAGCACCGTGTGGGTCGAGCTCCACGGGGCCGGCAACGCCGCCCAGGTGGCCGGCATCTTCATCCTCGGGGTGGAGGACGGCAAGATCCGCTGGGCCCGCGTCTACAGCGGCCCGGTGGAGCAGATCGGCGAGGAGGCCGCCGCCGCCACCCGCCAGATGCAACCCTCGTAGGCCTCGGGCGCGCCGCGGTCAGGGCAAGGGCCACAGCCGGATCGGGCCCGCCTCGCCTGCCGTCGCCGCCAGGCCTCCCGCCGGGGCGAGGGCCACGGCATGCAGGGGCTCCTCGCCGCCGATGCGGGTCTCGGCGCCGTCCGGGCCGTAGGCCGACGCCCCGCCCGCGCTCCAGGCCACCGCCAGGGCGCCGTCGGGGCCGAAGGCGACCGTCTGGCCGTAACGGACGCCGGAGATCTCCTCGGCTGCCACGCCGTCCGCAAAGATGAGCGCGGTGTAGGCCGAGGTGGTGACGGCCAGCCGCCGCCCGTCGGGGCTGAACCCTGCGCCCGTGAAGAAGGCGTCGACGTCGCCGTAGCCGTGCTCCCCCACGACCTCGCCCGTCTCGTGCCTCCACACCCGCGCCGCTCCGCCCAGCGGCGCCCGTCCGGCTGCGCCCGTGGCCGTGCACAGCAGGGAGGGGTCGTCGGCGGCGAAGGCGACCGCGTACACCACGTTGTCGTGCCGGAGAGGGGCGTGCTCCATCCCCGACCCGACCTCCCAGATGCGGGCGGTACGGTCGTCATGGGCGGTGGCGAGGAGCGATCCGTCGGGGCTGAAGGCCACGTCGTAGACGCGCTTGGCCCGCTTGACCGACAGGACCAGGTCGCCGGTCCGCGCGTTCCAGACCAGGGCGGTCCCGTCGTTGTGGCCGGTGGCGAGCAGCCGGCCGTCACGGCTGGTGGTGAGCCCGTAGACCTGAGTAGCCGGGTACACGGTGGTGAAGGTGGGCCCGCTCGGGACAACCGGCCACACCCGGACGATGCCCGCGCCGGCGGTGGCGAGGCGCCTCCCCTCGGGGAGGAACGCCAGGCGATCGACCGGCCCGCTGTCGATCTGGTCGGCGGCGGTTGGCTCCGGTCGGCCGGCGGCCGGGGCGGTTGCCCGACCGGTCGGGCGAACCGGCTTGGCCACTGCCCGGTAGGTGTCCTCGACGGTGCGCGGAGGGGTCGAGCTGGCCGCTGCCACGCCGACCCGTTCGATCACGTCGCACAGGCGCCGTACCTGGTCCTCCCAGCCGGCGCTGGTCAAGGTGAAGGCGTTGCGGCGGGCCAGCGGCGCGAGCGAGGGGGGAAGCTGTTCGGGCTCGGGCATCACCGCCCCGCCCACGAGAAGGGGGATGACCCGGATGCCGCGGGCCAGCGCCGCCTCCACCTCCAGCCGCACGAAGTCGTTGGCCTTCTCGAGCCGGGGGCCGAGCCAGTCCGGGCCGATCATGGCCAGGAAGACGTCGCAGGCTGCCACCTGGCGGTTGATCTCTTCGACGAAGTCGTCGCCCGGCTCGATGCCGACGACGTCCATGAAGACGTGGTCCGTTCCGAACCGCCCGGCCAGGTCCTTGCGCAACCACCCGGCGTAGCCCTCGCTGTCGGTGCGCCGGTAGTTGAGGAAGATGCGGGCGCTCATCCCGGGCCCAGCTGGTCCAGCAGGGCGGCGACGATCGAGGTGCGGCCGCCGGTCCGTTCCCACTCGTCGCCGATGCGGTCGTGGTCGGCCACCCCGCTCGCATCCGGGGGGACGCCTAGGGACTCGGTGGCGGCGGCGGCGAGGGTGGCGGGCTCCACCTCGTCGCCGTAGGCGGCGAACGCCTCCAGCCCCTCCCACAGCCGCTCCAGCGGCGCAGGAGGCTGGACGCCGGCGGCCAGGGCGTCGGCGGCGGCCTCGAAGACCTCGTAGGTGCCCACCGCGGGAGGCCGTTGGTAGCCAGCCACCGGGTGGAGGCGCCACTCGACGGTGACCCCGCTGGGGCCGTCGTCGCGCAGCCACACCTGGGAGCCGTTGACGTAGGCGTCGTGGGGAGGGCCGAACCGCTCGTCGAGGGCCAGCACCACCTCGGGCGACGCCCGCCACACGCACGTGGGGACCAGCCGACCCATGCCGCCACCTTACGGCTGCGACCATTGTGGGCGTGGGCCCCTCCCGCCGCAGCGCCGCCGCCCTGGCTGTCGTGGCCGCCCTGGTGGCGGGCGGGTGCCGGGCCGGTGGCGAGCGGTCGTCGGCCGACCTCGTCGACCGGGCCACGACCACTGCCCCGGGGGCGGCCGCCGCCCCCGGGGCAGTGGT
>DATLGZ010000168.1:0-1707 GCA_035540235.1 Acidimicrobiales bacterium
CTCACCTGGGTGAACGTCCCCGCCGGCGGGCTGGCCCGGCCGTGGGCGTCGTACCCCCAGCAGGCCACCGCCCCGTCGGCACCCACCCCGCAGGTGTGGGAGCCGCCCGCGCTCACCTGGGTGAACGTCCCCGCCGGGGCGCTGGCCTGACCGAAGAAGTCGTCCCCCCAGCAGGCCACCGTGCCGTCGGCCCGCACCCCGCAGGTGTGGAAGCCCCCCGCGCTCACCTGGGTGAACGTCCCCGCCGGGGGGCTGGCCTGGCCGTCACGGTTGTACCCCCAGCAGGCCACGGCGCCGTCGGCCCGCAGCCCGCAGGTGTAGCCGCTGCCCGCGCTCACCTGGGTGAACGTCCCCGCCGGGGGGCTGGCCTGGTTGTGGACGTTGAACCCCCAGCAGGCCACCGTGCCGTCGGCGTGCAGCCCGCAGGTATGGAAGTCCCCCGCGCTCACCTGGGTGAACGTCCCCGCCGGGGGGCTGGCCTGGCCCTCGCCGTCGTCCCCCCAGCAGGCCACGGCGCCGTCGGCCCGCACCCCGCAGGTATGGCTGGTGCCGGCGTTGACCGATGCCACTACCAGGCCCTCGGCTGCGCCGAGCGGCGCGGCGACGTCGTCAGAGGGCGCGGCGGCAGCCGTGCCGGCCAGGAGGCAGACGGCGCCGGCGACCGCCAGCCACCGGCCCGCCCGCCCGATCGTGCGCCGGCGGCCGGCGGCCGGCGCTCCCATCGTCGCCGCGCTGATGCCCTGGTGCACCGTGCCCATTTCGAACCCTCCCTCCGGGCGTTGCCCGGACCCCCAGCGTGGTGGCAGCCGGCGACCCGGACGGGTGGCGCAGGCTGCTGCGCGCCAGCCTGACCATGGCGCGCGCCGGCGAACGGTAGGGGACCATGGGGCGTCGTGCCAGTCGCGCCGGGAAGCGAGCCGGGCTCCCCGCGCCGATGACGTCGTGCCGGCGGTCAGGTCTTCTGGAGCACGAGGAGGTGGCGCATGGCATCCTCGCCGTAGCTGCTGCGGCAGGAATCGCCCTGGCTGGCGTACTGGCCCAGGTTGGCGAGGGGGTAGGGGCTGGGTTCCTCGTAGAACCGGTAGACGACCGACAGGAAGACCTGCTGGGCGGCGAGCAGGTCGCCGGGGGCGCGGCCGTGGTAGGCGGCGGCACCGTCGGGGCCGGCGCGGAAGGAGTTGGGGTCGAGGCCGCTCCCGCCGCCGACCCGGTCGAGCGGCAACGTCCGCTCGACCCCCGGGCACAGCGGGTGCTCGGAGTCGGGCCCCAACGTCCCCCAGAAGAGGGAGTAGAGCCCGCCCGGCACCAGCCCCGACAGCCGGAGCCGGAAGTCGGTGCGGGGGTTGCCGCCGCCGCCCGTCACCCGGGCCACCGACTCCGCGGTGGCCGCCGACCACTGCCCCCAGGTGATCTCCATGGCGATGCCCGTGTCGGTGAACAACGGGGCGGCCGGGTCGGTGGCGGCGGTGGGCTCGACCAGGTTGGGGCCGACGATCACGTTCACGTCCCGGTTGAAGACCTGGACGAAGTCGGCGGGATCGGCGGGCGAGGCGGAGGCGGCGGCGGACAGCGGCCCGGCGAACAGGGCGAGGGCGGCTGCGGCCACGCCGACCGACCGGGCCCGGCCGCCAGCGCGGGTACGGGGTGAGGAGAGCGTCATGCCCGTCCCGTCTCCCCGGAGGCGGCGACCGTTACGGGGAGCCGGGG
>DATLGZ010000169.1:0-1634 GCA_035540235.1 Acidimicrobiales bacterium
TCCTGCCGCTAGGCGGTAGCCTGTCGGCCGATCAGTCGTGCCGGCATTCCTGGAAGTGTGGACCGACCAGGGCGCCCAGCTGGTGCCCCTCGAGGCGGCCCGGGTCACGCTCGGCCGGGCCGCCTCCAACGACGTGCCCCTTCCGTGGGACAAGAAGGCGTCGCGCCTGCACGCCGTGCTCGAGCACCTGGCCGCCGGCTGGTGCGTGCGCGACCTCACCTCCCGCAACGGCACCTTCCTCAACGGCGAGCGGGTCGACCGGGACCGGCCCCTCGCCCCCGGGGACGAGATCCGGGTCGGCAGCACCCGCCTCGTCTTCCGGGCCGAGCGGTCGGTGGGCGACGCCGGGGTCACCGAGGGGGCCGAGCGGCCGCCCGACCTCACGCCCCGGGAGCGGGAGGTGCTGGTCGCCCTGTTCCGCCCCGCCCTGGCGGGCGAGGTGTTCTCCGAGCCGGCGTCCACCCGGGAGATCGCCAAGGCCCTGTCGGTGAGCGAGCCGGCGGTGAAGCAGCACCTGCTGCGGCTGTACGACAAGTTCGGCATCTACGAGGGGGGAGAGCGGCGGCGGGTGCGGCTGGCCAACGAGGCGTTGCGCCGGGGCGCGGTGAGCCTGGCCGACGTCCGCAGCGCCCGCCGCGAGTAGCGGGTGGACCACGACAGCGCCGTCGACCTGGGGATCGAGGGCCTCGACGAGGTCGAGGAGATCGGGCGGGGCGGCTTCGGCGTGGTCTATCGGGCCCGCCAGCGGGCCCTGAACCGCATGGTGGCGGTCAAGGTGCTGGGGGCGGCCCTGGACGAGGCCGACCGGGAGCGGGTGGCCCGGGAGGCGTGGGCCATGGGCACCCTGTCGGGCCACCCCAACATCGTGAACGTCCTCGACGTGGGCGCCACCGCCACCGGCGCCCACTACATCACGATGAGCTACCTGGGCCAGGGGTCGCTGGCGGCCCGGCTGGGCCTGGAGGGCCCGCTCACCTGGAGTGAGGCGATCCGCATCGCCGTCAAGCTGGCCGGCGCGGTGGAGATGGCCCACCGGGCCGGCACCCTCCACCGTGACATCAAACCCGAGAACGTGCTCATGTCGGACTACGGCGAGCCCCAGCTGGCCGACTTCGGGATCGCCCGGGTGGAGGGCCAGTTCGAGAAGGCCACCGGCCAGTTCACCGCCTCGATCGTGCACGCCGCCCCCGAGGTCCTCGACGGCCAGGCGGCGGGGGTGGCGGCCGACGTGTACTCCCTCGGCTCCACCCTCTTCACCATGCTGGCCGGCCGGCCCGCCTTCGCCCGCAGGCCGGACGAGCCGCTGGCCGCCCTCCTGATGCGCATCCTGCGGGACCCCGTCAACGACCTCCGCCCCCGAGGCGTCCCCGACGCCGTGTGCCGGGTGGTGGAGCAGGCCATGGCCAAGGACCCCTCTGGCCGGCAGCCCTCGGCCGCCGAGCTGGGCCGCCAGCTGCAGGAGGTGCAGCGCCGGGCCGGCCTGCCCGTGACCGACATGGCCGTGGCCCTCCCCGCCTCCGCCGGCGATGCCGCCCACGGGCCGGCGGCGCCCCCGGCGCTCGACGACGGGGAGGAGACCGAGGCGGCCGGAGCGGCGGCCGGGACCGGGCCGGCGGCGGGGACCGGGGCGGCTC
>DATLGZ010000170.1:0-5708 GCA_035540235.1 Acidimicrobiales bacterium
CACCACCACCCCCCCCAGCAGCCGGTCGAGCCGCTGCTCGACCGGCTGCTGGGGGGGGTGGTGGTGGCCGCCGGCTGGCAGGCCGCCCTCGACCGGGCGTGGGCCGAGCCCGCCACCGTGGTGGTCACGCGGGCCGGCGACCGGTTCGGCCCCTCGGGGTGGCGCACCGCCGGCGGCGCGCCGAGCGTGGCTGCCGCCCTGGCCGAGGCGAGGCGCCGGGCCGACGCGGCCCGGGCCGACGCCGCCTCCGCCCGGGCCGGCGCCGCCGCCGCCCAGGCCCGGGCCGATGCCGCCACCGCCGCCGCCGGCGAGGCCGGGGCGGCCGCCGACGAGGCCCGCCGCCTGGCCGGCGACCAGCGGGCGGCCCTGGCCCGGGCCGAGGCCGACCTCCGCCAGGCCCAGGCGGCGGTGGGCGCCGCCCGGGCCCACGCCGCCGCCGCCGCCCGCCGCTTGGCCGACGACGAGCGGCGGGCGGCCCACCTCGACGCCCAACTGTCGCTCCCGCTCGACGACCGGCCCGGCCCCGTGCCTACCGCCGCCGAGCTGGAGGCGGAGCGGGAGGACGTGGCGTGGGAGGGCCAGGCCCTGGCCGGGCGCAGGGCCCAGATCGAAGCCCAGGCGGAGGCGGTGGCTGCCCGCCGGGCCGACCTGGCCCGGCGCCGGGCCGACGCCGAGGCCCGCCTCGGCCAGGCCCGGGCCCAGCGGTCAGAGGCGGAGGCCCGGGCGGCCCGGGGGCGGGGCGACCTGACCGCCCTGCGCCGCCTCGGTGAGGCGGCCGCCGCCGTCGCCGATCGCATCGACGACCACCGCGCCGACCTCGACCGGCGCCGCCAGGAGCGGGCTGCCGCCACCCGCCGCCTGTCCGCCCACCTGGGCGACTCCCGCCGCCGGCGGGCCGACAGCGAGCGGCGGCTGGAGGAGGTGCGGGCCAAGGCCCGGCGGGTCGAGCTCGACGGGGCCGAGACCCGCCTGCGGCTGGAGGCGGCCGTCGAGGCCCTGCGGCGCGACCTCGACTGCGAGCCTGACGTGGCGGTGGCCGCCCCCTGCCCCGAGGTCCCGCCCGGCACCAGCCCGCCCACCCGGGCCAAGGAGCTGGAGCGGGAGCTGCGCCTGCTGGGCCCGGTCAACCCGCTGGCGGTGGAGGAGCTGGCCGCCCTGGAGGAGCGCCACCAGTTCCTCACCGCTCAGCTCGACGACGTGAAGAACACCCGGCGCGACCTGGCCCGGGTGATCCGCTCGGTCGAGGACGAGATGACCACCCTCCTCACCGCCGCCTACGCCGACGTGGCCGACAACTTCACCGACCTCTTCCAGACCCTGTTCCCGGGCGGCGAGGGGCGGCTGCGGCTGGGTGAAGGCCCCATCCTGGAGGCGGGCGTGGAGATCGAGGCCCGGCCCGGGGGCAAGAGCGCCCGCAAGCTCAGCCTGCTCTCGGGCGGGGAGCGGTCGCTGTGCGCCCTGGCCTTCCTGTTCGCGGTGTTCCGGAGCCGGCCGTCGCCGTTCTACCTGCTCGACGAGGTCGAGGCCGCCCTCGACGACGTCAACCTCCACCGCTTCCTGCGCCTGCTCGACGAGTTCCGCACCGACGCCCAGCTGCTGGTCGTCTCCCACCAGAAGCGCACCATGGAGGCGGCCGACTGCCTCTTCGGCATCACCATGCAGCCCGGCGGCTCGTCCAAGGTCCTGTCGGAGCGGGTGACCGTGGGCTAGCCCCACGAGCCCGCGGGCCGCTTTGGGGCGTCCGCGGCCGGAGGGAGCCGCCTAGGCGACGCCTGCGAAGCGCAGGAAGTCGGCCATGGTGAAGGTGGCGGGGGCGGCCGAGGGAAGCTCGGGCGTCCAGCCCGGGGCGGCCCGCAGGTACGACGACGGGTCGCCCTTGAGCAGGCCGAGCAGCACCTCGGCCACGATGCGGGCCGACGTGGGCCCGAGGCGGCGGCCGCCGCTCACCACCTCGGACTCCCGCAGCAGGTAGAACCACAGCGGGGTGTCGCCCTCCAGGCCCAGGTCGGCGTCGGGCACGGCCGTGCCCATGGCCGCCGCCACGGCCTGGCCCGACGGGAGCTGCAGCGCCCTCCCCCGGAGCAGGTTGAGCAGGGCCAGGGAGCGCCGCTCCCGGTCGACGGAGGCGGGCAGCTTGTGCAGAGGCGGGGACAGCCGGGTGTCGATCAGGCGGCTCGGCTGGGGCGCCGACCCGTCGATCTCGAAGAACCTCCCCCAGTCGAGCTTCCACTTGGCGGGCAGGGGCCGGAACCCGCCCAGGTGCTGGAGGGGGTGGGGCGTCAGGGCCGGCGAGAACATGGGGATGAGCTCCTCGACCTCGTCGTTGAGCCGGTAGGAGGAGCGGATCATGGAGTGGCCGAAGCGGTAGGCGGCGCCCGAGAACTCCACCGGCATGAACGGCTTGCGCCGCCAGGAGTAGAAGCGCAGGTCGGTCTTGTGGCCGCCGGTGCGGGGGTCGCGCACCAGCACCTCGTCCAGCACGTCCTCGCCCACGAGCCGGCGCAGGAAGTCGTGCACGACCACCCACTGGTAGTGCCAGCGGGTGAGGCGGCGGGCCTCGCCCTCTATCTCGGCGTCGGGGAGGAAGCGGCGGCGGAGGTGGTCGACCACCGCGTTGTGGAACCGGATGGCGGCCAGGTGGAGCTGGGCCACGATCACGTGCACGTCGTTGCGGGGGTCGACGATCAGGGCCCGGCCCTGGTGGTTGCGGGGCAGGTCCTCGGGCTCGTGGATGGTGGCGGTGTTGACGCCCACCAGCAGCTTGGCCGGGTCCTCCTGGTCGTAGAGGAAGGGGCTGACCTTGACCCCGCCCCCGTAGACGGAGTCGAGGTCGAAGCGGGGGGTGCGGAAGTTGTCGAGGGCGTCGGGGTCGTTGGCCCGCTCCAGCACCGACGTGGGGTCGAAGGTGATGTCGTGGTCGACGAACTGGCCCACGTAGGTGTAGCCGGACGGGATGTCGGGGTTGTCGCCGGCCGGGTCCTCGGGGGCGGCCGTGCCGCCCGGCGGCGCCATGGCCGCCGCCCACCGTTGGAGGGCGGCGTCGGCGGGCGCCAGCGGGGGCAGGGCCCGGAACAGCCGCCCGAACCGTCCCTCGTCGGTGCTCGACCGCGGCACCCGCTGGATGCCGCGGGGCAGCGTGCCCCCGTGGTGGTCAAGATCCTGCTGCGCCATCCCGCTCCCCGCCATCCCGCCCCCCCGCTTTGCTGGCCGGCATTGTACGGTGGCGCCGGGGACGGCCGGCACTCGCGTCCTCAGCGGGGGCGGGCCCCGCGACGAGGCCCGCCGGCGACACAGGAGGCGGAGCATGCAGTACTCGAAGCTGGGGCCCACGCTGGCTCAGGCGTTGGACGACTACCACGCCCAGGGGCGGCCGGGGCTGGCGGCCCACCTGCCCACGATGGGCCTGGTGACGGCGGTGGAGGAGTCCCCCCGGCCGCCCAGGGTGGTGGCCTTCATCCACTGCGACGAGGACCTGCCCCGGGACGCCTTCGCCCACCTGGGGGTCGAGCTCAACTCCAGCAGCGGGCGGGTTCGCACCGGGATCGTCCCCCTCGACGCCCTGGCGGAGCTGACCGACAGCGAGGCGATCGAGCGGGTGGTGCCCGCCGGCCGGCTCGAGGCTCTCATGGAGGTGGCCGGACCCGCCATCGGGGTCCCCGCCCTGCACGCCGGCGGCCTGACCGGCGAGGGGGTGGTGGTGGGGGTCGTGGACACCGGCATCGACGTGAAGAACCCGGCCTTCGCCGGCAGGGTGCTGCGCATCTGGGACCAGACCCTGCCCGGCCCGGGCGTGCCCGAGGGCGGATACGGCGCCGAGTTCACCGGGCCCATGATGCAGGTGTCCCAGGACACCGAGGGCCACGGGACCCACGTGGCCGGCATCGCCGCCGGCGCCGACGACACCTACGTCGGCGTGGCGCCGGCGGCCGACGTCGTCATGGTCAAGTCCGACCTGCTCACCGCCCACATCGCCGACGGCATCCGCTACCTGTTCCGGGTGGCCGAGGAGCTGGGCCGCCCCGCCGTCGTCAACCTCAGCCTCGGGGGCCACGGCGACGCCCACGACGGCACCGACTCCCTCTCCGCCATCATCGACGCCGCCTCGGGCCCCGGGAGGATCGTGTGCGCGGCGGCTGGCAACGAGGGCAACGACAACATCCACGCCCAGGTAGACGTCAACTCCGGCTCCCGGCGGACCATCAGCTGCGTGGTGGCCATGCCCCGCCCGGGCGGGCAGCCCACGGTGGCCACGTTCAACGGCTGGTACGAGGGCGAGGACGCCATGGAGGTGGCGGTGGTGGGCCCGTCGGGCGTGTCCACGCCCTACCAGCCGGTGATCACCGTGGGGTCGCCCAGCCGCACCTACACCATCCCGGACGGATCGGTGCGGGTCATCACCCCCGGGCCCGATCCGGCCAACGGCGATCACAACTTCCTCGTGCAGATCCTCTCCTCGCCTCCGCCCAACACCCCCAAGCCCCAGTCGTGGCGGCTGAAGGTCAAGGGCACGGCCGTGACCGACGGCCGGGTGGACGTGTGGAGCATCGACGGGCGGTCGGCCATCTTCACCGGTGGGGCGGTCAAGGACTCCGTCAAGGTGGGGACGCCGGGCGCGGCCACCTCGGCCATCACCGTGGCCTCGTTCACCACCCGCAACTCGTGGTTCGACTTCACCGGCGGGGGGCCGCACGAGACGGCCGAGGACGTGGACACCATCTCCAGCTTCTCCAGCGAGGGGCCGCGGCGGGACGGGGTGGAGAAGCCGGATGTGGCCGCTCCCGGCTCGGTGATCGCCTCGTCGCTGTCGTCGCACGCCCCGGTGTCGCCCAAGATCCTCGTCGACCCCTGGAACCGGATGATGCAGGGGACGAGCATGGCCTGCCCGTTCGTGGCCGGCCTGGTCGCCCTGCTCCTGCAGCGGGACCCCAAGCTCGACCCCGACGGGGCCAAGGACCTCCTGCGGGCCAACTCGTCCATCCCCGGCAAGGCGGCAGGGTCGTGGGACCGCAAGTGGGGCCACGGCGTGATCGACGCCCGAGGTCTGGCCGAGGCGGCCGGCCGCCCCTGACCGCCGCGGCCGGGGCCGGGCTCGAGCCGGGCCCGGCCTGATCGCCGGCGGCCGGTAGTCGCAGGCCCGCTTGTATCATCGGGGGCGCCGCCCGGAGGTCGGCCGCTCCCCGTGGACCATCGCAAGATCGACGCCGCCCTCGCCGCTGCCCTGGACGAGCCGCGCGCCGCCGCCGTTGCCGGGGGGCCCGGCCCCAGGCTGTCCGTGTTCGTCCACGTCGACCCGGTCGCCGCCAGCCGCCGCCGGGCCGAGCTGGCTCGCCTGGGGTTGCCGGCGGGGTCGATCCTGGGAGGGATCGGCACCGCCTCGCTCTCGCCCGACCAGGTGAGGGAGCTGTCGAGCAAGCCCTGGGTCCGCCAGATCAGGCTCTCCCAGCCCCTCGATACCTTGTAGGCGGTATGGAGTTCATCCTCGTCGTCCTGGCCATCCTGGTCGTCACCGGCCTGGTGGCGGCGGTCATCGCCTCCCGCCCGCGCGGCAAGGGCGGCACCGACCTCGAGCCGCCCCCGTCGCCGCCCCTCTCGCGCCCGGGGCGCCCCTCGGGCCGCCGTGAGCGGGGTCGGTCCGTCCCCTCGGCCGAGGAGCTCGACCGCCAGGCGGCCGAGGTGGTGGCCGAGGCCGAGGCCCTGCTGGCCGGGGC
>DATLGZ010000171.1:0-4417 GCA_035540235.1 Acidimicrobiales bacterium
TCTTCCACGTGCCGGCCAGGGGGGCGGTGGGGTTGGCCACCGAACCGGGCGGCGGCTCCCAGAAGCGGGGGCCGCGGCCGATGCCGGCCGGCCGCCGGCCGTCCCACACCCGGTCCGAACCGTCGGCCTTGGCGTACTCGATCACCTTGTCGGCCACCGCCCGGCCCAGCTCCAGGCCCGCTTCCACGTCGCTGCGCGTGTTGGTGCCCGCCTCCACCCGGGAGTCGGCGGCCTGGTCGGCCATCTCCTCGAGCCGCAGGGCCGACTCGTCGGGGTAGAGGTGGGCCAGCACCTTGGCGGCGGCGCCGGCCATGGCCGCGTGCTCGGAGGGATAGGACGGGTCGGCGCTGGCGGGTACGGCCCGGCTGACCCCGCTGGGCGGGTCCACGTTGTAGCGGTACTTCCAGTGGTAGGCGGCGATGACGGCGTCGTACATGGCCACGCTCACCAGCCCGTAGTTGCGGGACGACAACGGCGGGTCCTTCTCCCGCTTGGCGACGAACTCGAAGACCTGGGCCATCCACGGGTCGGTGGGAAGAGGACCGCTGAACCGGTTGATCCGGTCCAGGGTGGCCTGCGAGCGGTTCTGGGCCAGCCGCCTCACCTCGTCGAGGTCGGCCCGGGCCCGGGCCGACCCCTCGGCCGGCGGCGGGGGGACCGGGATCTCGCCGCCCGACGAGAGGATCCACGGGGTCCAGCTTCCCGCCGTGCGCTCGGCGCGGGTGCGGGTGTCGTCGTTCCCGTCCCCTCCGCACGCGGCCGTGACGCTGGCCAGGACGAGAGCTGCCACCACCGCCCACCCGGCCCGCCGCCGCCCGGCGAACGCACTCCACCCACCTCTCACGTGCCCACACTCCTTCTCCGCGCCCGTCGGCGCCCCGGTGCGGGAATCTACGGGCGGGGGGGTAACCGCCACGTAATCGCGGCGTAACCGCCGGGACGGGCGCGGCGGCCGCCTACCCTGCTGGCGGATGAAGGTCCACCTGGTCGACGGCACCTACGAGCTGTTCCGCCACCACTACGGGGTGCCCGCCGCCCAGCGGGACGAGAGCGACGTGGCCGCCACCCGGGGGGTGCTGTGGAGCGTGCTCACCCTGCTGGAGGAGGGGGCGACCCACGTCGGCGTGGCCACCGACCACGTGATCGAGTCGTTCCGCAACAATCGGTGGCCGGGGTACAAGTCGAGCGCGGGCATGCCCGAGGTGCTGCTCGACCAGTTCGGCCTGGTGGAGGAGGCCCTGGCCGCCCTGGGCGTGGTGGTGTGGCCCATGGTGGAGCTGGAGGCGGACGACGCCCTGGCGGCGGCGGCGCGCCTCGCCAAGGCCGACCCCGCCGTGGAGCAGGTGCTGATCCTCACCCCCGACAAGGACCTGGCCCAGTGCGTGGAGGGCAGCCGGGTCGTCCAGGTCGACCGCCGCCACGGCGTCACCACCGACGAGGCGGGGGTGAGGGCCAAGTACGGCGTCGGCCCCGAGTCGATCCCCGACTGGCTGGCCCTGGTGGGGGACTCGGCCGACGGCTACCCCGGTCTCCCCGGTTGGGGCAAGGTGGCGGCCAGCGTGGTCCTGGCCCGCTACCGGCGCCTCGAGGACATTCCCGAGCTCGGCTTCCGCTGGGACGTCCAGGTCCGGGGCCGCGACCGGCTGGCGGCCACCCTGGCCGACCAGCGGGAGCTGGCCTTCCTGTTCCGCGACCTCGCCACCCTCCGGGCCGACGCGCCCGTGCTCGAGAGCGTCGACGAGCTGCGCTGGACCGGGCCCCGCCCCGAGCTGGCCGACGTGGCCGCCCGCATCCGGGGCGAGCGGCTGGTGGAGCGGGTGGCGGCCGCCGCCGCCGCACGTACCTCCTAACCTGAGGCCCCTTGGACGGACCAGTCGAGGACCTGCACCGGCGGAAGGACGAGGCCCGCCACGCCGGGTCGGCGTCGGCCGTCGAGCGCCAGCACGCCCGGGGCAAGATGACCGCCCGGGAGCGGGTGGAGTACCTCCTCGACCCCGGCAGCTTCGTCGAGCTCGACCTCCTGGCCCGCCACCGGGCCGAGGGCGTGGGCCTCGACAGCCGGCCCTACACCGACGGCGTCATCACCGGTAGGGGCACGGTCGGCGGTCGCCAGATCTTCCTGTTCTCCCAGGACTTCACCGTCTTCGGTGGGTCGCTGGGGGAGGTCTTCGCCGAGAAGGTCCAGAAGGTCATGGACATGGCGGTGCGGGTGGGGGCGCCCTTCGTCGGGCTCAACGACGGCGCCGGCGCCCGCATCCAGGAGGGCGTGGTGTCCCTCGTCGGCTACGGCGGCATCTTCTACCGCAACGCCGCCGCCTCGGGGGTCATCCCCCAGATCAGCGCGGTGATGGGGCCGTGCGCAGGCGGGGCGGTCTACAGCCCGGCCATGACCGACCTCGTCTTCATGGTCGAGGACACGTCGTACATGTTCATCACCGGGCCGGACGTGGTGCGGACGGTCACCGGCGAGGAGGTCACCCTCCAGGAGCTGGGCGGCGCCACCACCCACGCCCGCCGCTCGGGCGTGGCCCACTTCGTGGCCCCCGACGACCGGGCCTGCCTCGACTCGGTGCGGGCCGTGCTGTCCTTCTTCCCCTCCCACAGCGGCGAGGACCCGCCCCGAACCGAGCCTGTCGACGACCCGGCCCGCACCACGCCCGAGCTGGCCGACCTGGTCCCCGCCAGCAGCAACCAGCCCTACGACATGGCCGCGGTGATCCGCACCGTCGTCGACGGCGGCGAGCTGGTCGAGTACGCCGCCGACTGGGCCCGCAACCTGGTGTGCGGCTTCGCCCGCCTCGACGGCCACCCGGTCGGGGTGGTGGCCAACCAGCCCAAGGTGCTGGCGGGGGTGCTCGACATCGACTCGTCGGAGAAGGGCGCCCGCTTCGTGCGCACCTGCGACGCCTTCAACATCCCCCTGGTCACCTTCGTCGACGTCCCCGGCTTCCTCCCCGGCACCGACCAGGAGTACGGCGGGATCATCCGCCACGGGGCCAAGCTGCTGTACGCCTTCTGCGAGGCCACCGTCCCCCGCATCCAGGTCGTCACCCGCAAGGCCTACGGCGGGGCCTACGTGGTGATGAACTCGAAGTCGATCGGTGCCGACCTGGCCTTCGCCTGGCCCACGGCCGAGCTGGCGGTGATGGGGCCGCACGGCGCGGTGGAGATCCTCTACAAGCGGGAGATCGAGCAGGCCGGCGATCCCGAGGCGGCCCGGGCCGAGCTGGTGGAGAAGTACGCCGAGCAGTACGCCAACCCCTACGTGGCCGCCGAGCGGGGCTACGTCGACGACGTGATCGACCCGGCCGACACCCGTCCCCTCCTCATCAAGGGCCTGGCCATGCTCCGCAGCAAGCGCGAGGACCAGCCCCGCCGCAAGCATGGCAACGTCCCGCTCTAGCGCCGGGGTGGAGGTGGTCGGGGGCGGCCCGGCCACGCCCGAGGAGGTGGCGGCCATGGCGGCGGCCATCGAGGTGGTGCTGGGCGAGCCCGACCGGTCGCCCGCACCCCGGCGGCGTGCCTGGCGGTACGGGGCGGCCGACTGGCGGCGGCACGGCCTGGCGGCCCATCCTTCCGGGCCATGAGCGGGTGGCTTGCCCTCGTCGGGGGGGCGGAATGGCGCGACGGTTGCTCCTTCGACCGTCGCCTGCTGGAGGCCAGTGGAGACGCCGAGGTGGTGGTGCTGCCCACGGCGGCGGCCTACGAGCACCCCGAGCGGGCGGTCGAGTGGGCGGTGCGCTACTTCGACGGGCTGGGGGCCAAGGCCCGCGGCCTCATGGTCCTCAACCGCCGCGACGCCGAGGACGAGGCCAACGCCGCCGCCGTCCGGGAGGCCCGCTTCGTCTACCTGGGGGGCGGGTCGCCCATGCACCTGCGGTCGGTGCTGAAGGACTCCCGGGTGTGGCACGCACTGGTGGCGGCGTGGGACGACGGGGCGGTGCTGGCCGGCTCGTCGGCCGGGGCCATGGTGCTGTGCGACCCCATGGTCGACCCCCGGGGCGGCGCCTTCACCCTGGGCCTGGGTCTGGTCGCCCAGGTGGCGGTCATCCCCCACCACGACACCTGGTCGCCCGAGAAGGCGCGCCGCACCATCAAGCTGGCCCCCGCCGGCCTGGCCGTGGTGGCCGTCGACGAGCAGACCGCTTTGCTGCGGAGCCCCCAGGGGCGGTGGTCGGTGGAGGGCGCCGGCCAGGTCGTGGTCTTCTGCGACGGCCACCAGGCCGGCCTCGACGTGCTCCCCTGAGAACCCGAGCGAACTGACCAGTTCGCTCGGGAATCAGCAACTCATGGCTGGCGCCGCCCCGGAGGATGAGAATGGTGGCGCCGCCCCAGACGCCGTAGTTCTGTAGCGCCTTCGAGCCTGCGAATCAGCATGGCGCGGGAGCCTGCCAGGGACCCCCGATTGTTGCCACGA
>DATLGZ010000172.1:0-4291 GCA_035540235.1 Acidimicrobiales bacterium
ACCCGCCGGTCGGGCTCGCTGACCTGGACCGGCGGGCTGAAGGTCCGTCCGAAGTCCTCCGAGCGGGCCACCATCACCGGGTTGTCGCCCGGCTCGATGCCGAGCTGGTTGTCGGCGGTGGCCGGGCCGGCCTGCACCCACGTGAGCCACACCCGGTTGCCGGTGGTGGCCAGGCGGGTCCAGTAGGCGAGGTCGCCCGCCACCCGGAGGGGGGGGCCGGCGGGGCGGAGCCCCTCGTAGCGCTGGAGCCAGATGTGGACGGGCAGGAGGTTGGGCCCGCCCAGCTCGGTGTAGAGGACGAGCAGGGTGCTGTCGGGCAGGAAGGCGACGCGGGGCCAGAAGCAGTTCTCGGCGGCCAGGCCCGGGGTCAGCTCCAGCGGCTGCCAGGCGGCGCCGCCGTTGGTCGAGTAGGCGGCGGCGCAGCCCAGCACGGGGGCGTCCAGGCGGTTGGCCACCACCACGGTGGACGGGGACCGCGGGTCGGCGGCCACCGAGGGCGTGTTGTGGGCCAGGCGGCCGGCGGGAGCGTGGACGAAGTCGCTGGGGCCGGCGGCCAGCCGGCCGTCGCGCTCGCCCAGCCCGAAGGCCACGCCACCCGTGCCGGCGAGGCCGGCCAGGGCGGCGACGGCGGCCATCAGGCGCCGGGCCCCGCTCCTGGGCGGCGAGGCGGGGCTCAGACCGCCTCGACGGGGTCGCCGGCACCCGGCGCGGGCGCGAGGGGCATGGGCGGCCCGTCGCCCGCCAGGGCGGGAACGGCGCCGGCGCGGCGGCCGGAGAGGGTGGCCCAGCGGCGGCGGAGGCCGGGCAGGGCGGAGGCGCCGGCCGCGACCAGGCTGGCCACGCCGCCCAGTGCGATACCGGCCCGGGCGCCCCACGTCTCCGACACCCAGCCCACGATAGGGCCGCCCACCGGGGTGCTGCCGAGGAACAGCAGGCCGTAGAGGGCCATCACCCGGCCCCGCATGGCCGAGTCGGCGGCGAGCTGGAGGGTGGAGTTGGTGGTGGCCAGGAAGATCATCATCGACATCCCCATGGCCCAGGCCAGCACGCCGGCCACCACCGCGTTGGGCGCCACCGCCATGGCCGTGGCCGCCAGCCCGAAGGCGGCCGCCCCGCCCAGCAGGACGGGCCGGGTGGGCCGGGCCCGGTTGGCCGCCACCAGCGCCCCCATTAGGGAGCCCAGGCCCATGAGCGAGTTGAGCACGCCCAGCAGGCGGGCGCCTCCGCCGAAGTCCTTGGTGGCGAGGAGGGGCAGGACCACGATGAAGTTGAACCCCAGCGTGCCCACCACCGTCAACAGGAGCAGGGGGCGGCGCAGCTCGGGAGTGCCCCACACGTAGCGGAGGCCGGCCCGCACCTGGCCCCGCTCCCGGGGGGCCCGGGGCTGGCGGCTGAGCTCCTCGGGGCGCATGGCTCGCAGGGCCACCACCGTGGCCACGTACGACAACCCGTTCACCAGGAAGCACACGTCGACCCCGACGGAGGCGATGAGCAGCCCGGCCACCGCCGGCCCCACCAGCCGGCCGCTGTTGAACACCGCGCTGTTGAGGGCCACGGCGTTGGTCAGCAGGTCGGGGCCGACCATCTCGATGGTGAAGGACTGGCGGGTGGGCATGTCGAGGCACGTGACCAGCCCCAGCAGCAGGGCCATGCCGTAGACCATGCCCAGGGTCACCACGTCGGTGGCCACCAGGGCGAACAGCATGAGGGCGAGCACGCCCTGAGCGGCCTGGGTGAAGATCAGCAGGCGCCGCTTGTCGAGCCGGTCGGCCATCAACCCGCCCCAGATGCCGAACAGCAGCATGGGGGCGAACTGGAGGGCCACGGTGATGCCCAGGGCCACGCCGCTGTTGGTCAGGCTCAGGACCAGCCAGGCCTGGGCCACCTGCTGCATGCCCGTGCCCACCACCGAGACGAGCTGGCCGCTGGTGTAGAGCTTGAAGTTGCGGTTCTGGAGGGACCGGAACATGGCCCGCCCCACCGCCGGGCCGCCCGCCCTCACTCGTCCTGCTCCAGCAGGGCCTCCACCAGGGCCACGGCCCGGGCCAGGGCCTGGCGGTCCTCGGGGGCCAGGGAGGCCACGTGGCGGGCCAGGTAGGCGTCGGTGCGGGACCGGCTGCGGGCCAGCAGGCTGGATCCGGCGGCGGTGACCTCCACCCGCGCCACCCGCCGGTCGGACGGGTCGGTGTGGCGGGCCACCAGGCCCTGCTCCTCCAGGGCGGCCACCACCTTGGTGAGGGTGGGAGGGCGCACGCCCTCGACCGCCGACAGCTCGCCCAGGGTGAGGGGGCCCGTCCGCTCCACGCTGGAGAGGGCGGACATCTGGCTGGGGGTGAGGTCGCCGCCGGCCTGGCGGCGCAGCCGCCGCCCCAGCCGCATCACCGCCAGCCGCAGCCGGCTGGCCAGTTCCGCCTCGGTCGCCATCGTGGTGTTCACTTCGTTCGCCATACTAACTGTTTGCTGAGGGAGGCTGTTTGCTGAGGGAGGCTGTTTGCTCAGGGAGGCTGTCTGCTGAGGGAGGCTGTCTGCTGAGGGAGGCTGTCTGCTCCGGGATTGCCGTTGGTTTGCTGATGAGGCGGTTCGCGGGCGCTGACGGCGGGGTTACGCTGCCTGGCGATGGCGGTGCTGAGCGACCAGGAGGTGGAGGAGGCTCTGGCTGTGCTCCCGGGGTGGGAGCGGGCCGGCGACACCCTGGTGCGCGACCTGCGCTTCGCCGACTTCCGCCAGGCGGTGGCGTTCGTGCTGCAGGTGGCGTTCGAGGCGGAGTCGGCCGACCACCACCCCGACCTCGACATCCGCTACAACCGGGTCCACGTGGCGCTGTCCACCCACAGCGAGGGCGGCGTGACGGCCAAGGACCTCGACCTCGCCCACGTCATCTCCGCTTTGACCCCGGAGGGCTGACCCCCGTGCCCCTCTCCACCGGGATCGTCGGCCCCGTCCCCGACGGCGCCGACCCCGAGACCTACGACAAGCTCCGCCGCCGGGTGCTGTGGGCCTTCCCCTCGGGCCTGTTCATCCTCGGCAGCCGGGCCGGCGACCGCCGCAACGGCATGACGATCAACTGGGCCACCCAGGTCAGCTTCGATCCCAAGCTGGTGGCGGTGTCGGTCGAGGCGGCCGCCTACACCCACGAGCTGATCGAGGAGGGCGGGGTGTTCAGCGTGAACCTCGTCGACCGCGAAGACCGCGCTCTCGTGCGCAAGTTCACCAAGCCGGTCGAGGTCGACCTCGAGGCCCGCACCCTCAACGGCTTCCCGTTCCACGACGGCCGCACGGGCGCCCCCATCCTCGACCAGGCGGTGGGCTACGTGGAGTGCGAGGTCCGCCAGCGCGTCGACCTCCTCACCGAGAAGGCCGGGGGTCACTCCCTGTTCCTCGGTGAGGTGGTCGACGCCGCCTTCCGCAAGCCGGAGGACACCCCCGTCCTGCGCATGGAGGACACCCGCATGAACTACGGGGGCTGAGCCGGCGCTGCGGCTGGCCACCTTCAACGTCCTCCACGGGCGGTCGCTGGCCGACGGACGGGTCTCCCTCGAGCGCCTGGCCGAGGCGTGCGCCGCCCTCGACGCCGACGTGCTCTGCCTCCAGGAGATCGACCGGGGCCAGTCCCGCTCGGGCGGGGAGGACCAGACGGCGGCGGTGGCCGAGGCCCTGGGCGCGGACGACTGGCGGTTCCAGCCCGCTCTGGTGGGGGAGCCGGGAGGGCGGTGGCGGCCCGCCACCGCGGCGGACGGGGAGGCGGGCGAACCCGGGTACGGCGTGGGCATCGTCTCCCGCCTGCCGGTCGAGGGCTGGCACCGGCTGACCCTGGCCGCCGCCCCGGTGAGGTCGCCCGTGTTCGTGCCGGGCGGCAAGGGGCGGGCCGTCCTCCTGCCCGACGAGCCCCGGGCGGTGCTGGCCGCCGACCTGGCGGGCGCAGTGCGGGTGGCCACGACCCACCTCTCCTTCGTGCCCGGCTACAACCTCGTGCAGCTGCGGCGGGCCACGCGCTGGCTGGCGTCGCTGGGGCCCACACCCTGCATCCTGCTGGGCGACCTCAACCTCCCCGGCCCGTTCCCGGCCCTGGCGTCGGGCTGGCGGCGCCTGGCCCGGGCCCGGACCTACCCCGCCGACCGTCCCTCTCTCCAGGTCGACCACGCCCTGGGCCGGGGCCCGCTGCCTCCCGTGGCCGCCGCCGCGACCCGGCGCCTGCCCCTGTCGGACCACCTGGCCCTGGTCGTCGACGTCGACCTCCCCGGGGCGCCCGGACCGCCCCACCGGTAACCCCAGGGCCTTCCGGCCCGGTTGT
>DATLGZ010000173.1:0-13984 GCA_035540235.1 Acidimicrobiales bacterium
CTTCTCCCCCCGCGCCCACCCTCCGTCGGCCAGGCGGCCCAGGGCGGTGGCGGCCGTCCGCTCGGTCAGGCCGGCGGCGGCGGCCAGCTCGGCCACGGTGGCGGCCGGCGGCCCCGTGCCCAGGGCCCGCACCAGGCGGGCCTCGTTGGCCGGCAGGCTCCACAGCCGCTGCTGGAACGAGGGCACGAACTGCTCGACGAGCTGCTCGACGACCGGCACGAGCTCGTCGAGCGGGGACGGCGTGGCCGTCTCCGCCACGATCGTCCACAGGCGGGGCCATCCTCCGACCAGGTGGTGCAGGGCCGCCACCCGGGCCCGCCCCCGTCCGGTCCCCAGGTACCGGGCCAGCTCGCCCGCGCCACCGGCCAGCGAGGCCACCAGCTCGGTCGCCTCCCCGACCGTCAGAGGTTCAAGGTGCTCGACCGCGAACGACCCGAACCACGGCTCGTTGCGCGACCCGATCCCGGAGAACAGCTGGGGCGTGCTGGCCAGGATCACCACCTGGCCGGACGTCTCGACGAACGAGCGCAGGTCGCGCTGGCCGGCGGTGCCCATCCCGCCGAAGACCCGGGCCAGGTTCTCGATGACCGCCAGCAGCACCCGCCCGTCGAGGGAGGCGACGAGGGCGGCCTCCAGGGCGGCGGCGTCCCGCCCGGCGGAGGCGGCCACCCCCGCCGATCGGCACAGCTCCACCAGCAGGTCGGCGTAGGACGCCACCCCGACGGCGTCCTCGTCCACACGCGCCACGACGAAGCCGGCCTCCCCCGCCAGCCGGTGGAGCACCACCTCGATGACGTGCGTCTTGCCCGACCCGCGGGGGCCGACCAGCAGGGTGTGGGGGCGGTTCCCGGTGCGTGCCGCCGCCGCCAGCCGCCGCTCGATGGACGCCAGCAGCTCGTCCCGCCCCACCGTGCGGGCCGCCAGGCCGGCCGGCGGTTCCCGCGACGGGGTGAAGGGCCGCGCCACCCCGCTCGGCGCCGCCACCTGCCCGCGGGGGCCGGCCCTGGTGCCCTCC
Source organism: Acidimicrobiales bacterium (assembly GCA_035540235.1). Lineage (GTDB taxonomy): Bacteria > Actinomycetota > Acidimicrobiia > Acidimicrobiales > AC-14 > JBFMCT01. The sequence goes on from DATLGZ010000173.1 coordinate 1,016, forward strand.
GCGGTCACAGCCGGCGCATGGCCCGCCAGGCGTCGAGCACGATCCTGGTGGCGAAGGTGTCGGCCATCCCGCTGCGGGCCAGGTAGTGGTCGGCCTCCAGCCGCTCCACCAGGGCCAGCAGGGCATGGCGTGACGGCCGCACGTCGAGGTCCACGGCGGCCAGCCTGCCCGCCAGCTGTGACAGGTCGAGGGGGGTGCCGGCGGTGGCCACCGCGTCGAGGACCGCCGCTGCCAGCTCGTGGTCGTCGCCGTAGTAGTCCGGCAGGCGGTCGCGGTAGTGGCGGAGGTTCCAGGGGTCGTCGGGATCGACGAGGGCCGCCTCGCGGATGGCCCATATCTGACCGGGCGTGACCGTGCCGCCCCGCCGCTGGGCGGCGTGGGCCAGGTGGTGGAGGAAGTAGGGGATGGCGTCGGACGCCTTCACCATGGCCGCCACCACCGCCTCCTCGTCGGCGGTGGCCACCCCCTCGCCCAGCAGCAGGCAGCGGGCCAGGAAGGCGGCATCGGTGGCGGTCAGCGGCCCCACTCGCACCCGCTGGAGATCGTTCACCGGGGTGGTGTCGACGACGGCGTGGTGCAGGCCCACCGACCCGGCCAGCACCATGGCCAGGTTGGCGGCGTCCTGGCGCGGCCGGCGGAGGCTGCGCAGGAACTCCACCGCCCCGCCCCCGCGACCCCGCTCGATGGCCATGGCCAGCACCGCGATCTCGTCGAGGATCACGACCAGCCGGGCGGGGGCGGCCCGGGCCGCCGCCCAGCGGAACAGGTCGTCGGAGTCGCCCGCGCCCCCCGAGCCGCCCGCGCCACCGCCCGGGCCGCCGTCCCGCCGGATGCGGACGCCCCTGTAGCCCACGTCCACGCTCACGCTCCAGCGGGCCAGCTCGTCGGCGAAGGCCCGGTGGCCCCGCAGGACGTCGAGCAGCCGCCGGCCGAAGAGGGCAGGGTCCTCGGTCTCGGCGCTCACCCGCACCACCACGTGCTCGGGGCCGAGGACGTGCTCGACGGCCCGCAGCAGCGACGTCTTGCCCATGCGGCGGTCGCCGGTGACCAGCGCCCCCACGCCGCCGACCGAGCGGAGCACCTCGGCCAGCTCCTCGCCGTGCCCTATGTGGTCGGCGGGGTCGACGGGCCCGCCCAGGTTGGCCTGGATGGGCCAGGGCGGGGCGGGCGGCTCACCCGGGCCACCCGGTGGTTCACCCGGGCCACCCGGTGGTTCAGCCGGTGAGGAGCGGCCGCCGGCGGTCACCACGCCAGGATACCCACCAGACTTGGTGTACGTCTATCTTGACGTAGAACGCCAAACGGCCCCCGGCGCGGAGCCAGGGGCCGTTGCCTGCGGTGCGACCCGCAGCCGGCTGGAGAGCGGCCGGGGACGGGGCCGGCTCAGTAGTAGTAGGCCCGCCGCCGGCGGGTGACGGCCCAGACCACCACCACCGCTCCCAGGATCGACATGATCCAGCCCGGCGTGTACGTGGCACCCCAGAGCAGCCTGCCCGCCAGGCCGCCGAGGAAGGCGCCGGCGATCCCCGCCGCCATCGTTCCGAGCACGCCCATGGGGCTCGGGCCGGGGACGAGGAGGCGGGCGATGGCGCCCACGATGAGCCCGAAGAGAGCTAGCGTCAGCAGGAACCAAATAGTGATCTCGTTCATGTTGGCGAGTGTCCCCGGGGAGGGCCGGTTCCACACACCGGCCTGACCCTGGGAGCTTGCCCCGAGGCATGGGATACTGATCGCCATGGAGAAGACGCAGGCCGACAACATCATCTCCCAGGCCCGCTGCGCCCTCTGCGGGCAGGGTGTGTACATCGACCCCAAGCACGGTCGGATCACCTGCAGCGGCTGCAACCAGTACACCGACTGCTGCATCTGCGACGAGATGCCGGTGCGCCGGTAGGGTCGTCGGCAGGGATGCTCACCGGGCAGTGAGCTGGCGGTTTTCCGTGACGGTTCTGTGACGCGGCGCGTCGAGCAGGGAAGTCGGGTGCCATGAAGCCGTGGGAGATCCTGGGGGTCACGCCCAAGGCGACGCGCGCCGAGATCACCACCGCGTACCGCACGCTGGCGTACATCTTCCATCCCGACCGCTTCGTCGACGCCCCCGACCCGGTCAAGCTCGAAGCCCAGAAGCGCATGGCCCAGCTCAACAAGGCCTACGACCTGGCCAAGCGGGGCCGCAAGGACGAGGTCACCTACACCATCCAGACCGACGAGCGGGCGGCCCGGGAGCGGGAGGCCACCGCCCGGGCCCAGCCCAAGTGGCAGGACGTGGTGCGGGAGCGGGTGCGGGCCGAGGCCAAGGCCAAGGAGATGCGGGAGGCGCGCGAGCGGGCCATGACCAACGGGCAGGCCCGGCCCCGCCCCAAGCCCCGCGTCCGCACCGGCCCGGCGGTCATGGCCGGGGCGGGGGAGGCGGTGCACACCGGCAAGCTCTACTGCCGGGGCTGCCGGAGCATCCAGTGGCTGCCGGCCGAGTGGCGCCAGCAGCTCGACACCACCGACTTCTACTGCTCGATCTGCGACCGGCTGATCCTCTCTCGCTGACCGCTCTCCAATCTCGGATCCTCTACATGTCGAGAACATGTAGAGGAAAAGAACATCTAAGGGACGGGCGGATACTCCGAATCATCTAGGTGTCTGGGACACTATCGCCCCGCTCAAACCAGGGCATACAATCCCGCCGGTTACCTGCACCGGCACATTCACCTGGCACATTTCACCTGAGGAGCGAAGCGCGTGGTTTGGTGGTGGATTGGCAATCTCTTGTTGTTCGCCGCGGTCCCGATCGTCATCTACTTCCTCAACAAGGTGTGGCGGCCGATCAAGGAGATCGACGCGTACGTGCAGGACATCCTGGAGCACGGCGTGCTCCTCACGGGCACGCTCGACTGCGTGCCCAACCTGATCCGCACGTGCGAGCTGACCGGCACCGCCCGGCTCAACGTCACCCGGTACGGCCTGGCCCTCGCCCGCCTGCTGCCCATCGACGAGCGCGAGTAGCGCTCACCGCACCGAGTACCACCTCAAGGGGGAACGGAACCTTGTCTGCAGCGTCGATCGTGACGTTCATCGGCATCGCCGTGGCGGTGGCGGTGATCGCCCTGTACCTGATCGCCGTGGCCTGGACCCTGTACCGGGTCTACTTCAACCTCGGCACCGTCATCGTGGGCGTCAAGTCCATCTGCAAGCAGGTGGAGCCCGTGCCCAAGTACGTGGGCATCATCCTCAACGACGTCATGGCCATCGACCAGGCCGCCAAGCAGTTGCTGGCCTGGGGCGGTGAGCCGGAGGACATGGTCGTCGACCCGCGCATCGCCCGCATGACGCTGGAGCTGCAGTCGGTCGACGACGACGAGGAGCTGGCGGGCACCCAGCCCGGGTCGCAGGCCTTCCGCGAGCGCTGGGCCGCCCAGCACGCCACGGCCCAGGGGGCGTAGCGGAAGATGTCCGGCCAGCAGACGATGCCCCCGCCTGAGGCTTCCATGCCCGAGGCCTCGTCACAGTCGGCTCAGACGGCCCAGCCGCAGATGGCCCCGCCGGCGCCCCCGCCCGAGGCCAAGGGGCGCAAGGGCCGTAAGAAGGAGGAGAAGGCGGCCAAGGCGCCCAAGCCTCCCAAGGCGTCGCGCCAGCGGAGCAGCAGCAGCGGCCTGCTATCGCTCTCTGACAGGTTGCCCAACCGCCAGGAGATGGAAAGGGAGGCCGCCGCCGAGTTGACCGCAGCCATCGCCCCCTCACTCGACCTGCTGCGCCGGGACGTGCCCGACGCGGCATCGCCCGACGACGCTTATCGCGCCATCGAGAGCAAGCTCGGCCCCGCTCCCCCCGACCGCGACGCCGGCCTGCCCAGCCACCCCATCTACAAGGGCGACGCCCTGGTCTACACCCAGCTCAAGCGCCATTACGGCGACACGAGCGCGGTGGGGTCCTTCTGGCGGAGTTGGAGGCCCGGGCAGGACTGATCGGCACGGCTGATTAGGGCCCGGACACGGTCCCGCTATAGGATCACCGGCCGGCGGCACCCGGCCGCCCATTTAGGGGGTGATCTAGTAGTGGCCAGGTTCACCTGGGCGGCTGAAAGCGTCGTGGAGCTTCACGCTGATTCAAGCGTGCATCCCATCCACGGTGAGATCAGAAATCTCCGCGGCGAGGCCAATGTGGACGTATCGGGCGGGAGCATCAACCCGAGCGGAGCAACCGGCTGGATCGAAGCTGACGTCGAGCAGCTGGGCACGGGCAAGAAGCTGGAGGACATCGCCCTCCGCAAGCAGATCGACGCCAAGAAGTACCCGACCGTTCGTTATGAGGTGCGCAGCGCCGAGGGCGGGCCGGACGGCTTCAAGCTCTCGGGCGCGTTCACGTTCCACGGGGTCACCCAGGAGTTCGTCGAGGAGGCCAAGGCCAGCGTGCAGGGCGGGCGGCTGGTGGTCGAGGCCGAGCACACCTTCGACATCCGCGACTTCGGTGTGAAGCCGTTCAAGCTGCTCGGCATGCAGATCAAGCCCGACGTGCGCCTGGTCGTCCACCTGGTGGGCCAGGAGGCGGCGGGAGCCTGGGGTTAGTACCGGCCCCTCTCGGTTCGGAGCTCAGCCGGCGGTGGCGGCGGTGGCGGCGGCCACCGCCGCCTGGCCGATGCTGATGCCCCCGTCGTTGCAGGGCACGTTCTGGTGCACGAGCACGGTGAGGCCGGCGGCGGCGAGGCGGCCGCCCACGATGGCGGTGAGGCGGGCGTTCTGGAACACCCCGCCCGAGAGGGCCACGGTGTCCAGCCCGGAGGCGGCGGCCAGGTTGGCGGCGGTGGCGGCGGTGGCGGCGCCGAGGGCGTGGTGGAACCCGGCGGCTATGAGGGGGACGGGCGTTCCCCTGTCGCGCTCGCCCACCACGTGGGCCACCAGCGGGGCGGGGTCGAGCACCTCCCCCGCCTCCATGGGGTAGCCGGTCGGGACCTCGGCGTCGGGCACGGTGGCGGCCAGGGCCTCGAGGGCGATGGCGGCCTGGGCCTCGTACGTCACCCGGGCCCGTAGCCCGAGGAGGGCGGCCACCGCGTCGAACAGCCGGCCCGCGCTGGTGGTGAGGAGGGCGTCGGGCCGCTCGGCCAGGGCCAGGACGGCTCGCCACCGGTCGTCGGTGGCCGAGCCGTAGCGCTCGGCCCCGGCCGGCCCCAGCGCCTCCCGTGCCCACACCACCGCCATCCGCCACGGCTCCCGGATGGCGAGGTTGCCGCTCACCAGGGGGACGGGCCGCAGGTGGCCCACCCGCCGGTAGCCGGTGAGGTCGGCCACCAGGAGCTCGCCGCCCCAGATCGTGCCGTCGTCGCCCATGCCCAGGCCGTCGAAGGCGATGCCCAGGACGGGGCGGTCGGGCGGCCGCCCGTGCTCGGCCAGGCACGACGCCACGTGGGCGTGGTGGTGCTGGACGGGGACGGCCCCCCGGGGAAGGTCGAGGTCGGCGGCGAACTTGGTGGAGAGGTATTCGGGATGGAGGTCGTGGGCCACCACCTCGGGCGTGACGCCGGTCAGGTCGCACAGGTGGTCGACGGCCTGGAGGAACGACCGGTAGGCGGCCAGGTGCTCGAGGTCCCCGATGTGGTGGCTGGCGATGACGTTCGCCCCCTTGGCCACCGCCACCGTGTTCTTGAGCTCCGCCCCGACGGCCAGGATGTGCGTCGCCGTGGGCCGCACCAGCCGGATGGGCTCCGGCGCGTACCCCCGCGACCGCCTCACCATCTGCGTTTCAGGCAACGGACCCGCGGAATCCGAGGCTTGTTGCCTAAACCCGGGGGGTACAGCCCGGACCACGGAGTCGTCGCAGCGGATGTGGATGGCGCGGTCGTGGGTGAGGGTGGCGTCGACCAGCGGGCCGAGGCGGTGGGCGGCGTCGGCGTCCTCGTGGGCGATGGGCTCGTCGGTCAGGTTGCCGCTGGTCATGACCAGGGGCCGGCCCGCCTCCGCCATCAGCAGGTGGTGCAGGGGCGTGTAGGGCAGCATCAGCCCCAGCTCGGGCAGCCCCGGGGCGATGCCGGGCGCCAACCCCGCGCCGGCCCGCCGCCGGGCCAGGACGATGGGCCGCCGCACCGACGCCAGCACCTCCTCGGCCGCAGGCGAGAGGTGGCACAGCCGGCGGGCGTCCTCCAGCCCGCCGACCATCACCGCGAACGGCTTGTCGTCCCGGGCCTTGCGGCGGCGCAGCTCGGCCACTGCCGCCTCGTCGGTGGCGTCGCAGGCCAGGTGGTACCCCCCCAGCCCCTTCACCGCCAGGATGCGGCCCGCCCGCAGGTCGGCGGCGGCGGCCCGCAGGGCCTCGTCCCGGTCCCATCCCATATAGGAGAGGTGAGGGCCGCAGGCGGGGCAGGCGTTGGGCTCGGCGTGGAAGCGGCGGTCGGCCGGGTCGGTGTACTCGGCCCGGCAGGCGTCGCACATGGGGAAGGCGGCCATGGTGGTCGAGGCCCGGTCGTAGGGGATCGAGCGGATGATCGTGTAGCGGGGGCCGCAGTTGGTGCAGTTGATGAACGGGTAGCGGTAGCGGCGGTCGGCGGGGTCGGCCAGCTCCCGTAGGCAGTCGTCGCACGTGGCCACGTCGGCGGGCACCGCCACCGCCGGCGCGCCCTGTGCCCGGCTGTCGACGATGCGGAAGCGGGCCGGCCGGGCACCGGCCCCCTCCCCGTCGAGGGGAACCTCGGTGACCTCCACGGCGTTTACCACTGCGAGAGGCGGCGCCTCGCCCACCAGGCGCCGCCCCAGGCTGTCGAGGGCGTCTTCTCCGCCGCAGGCGTCGATGAGGACGCCCTCGCTGTCGTTGGACACCTCTCCCACCAGCCCCAGCTCGGAGGCGAGCCGGTACACGAAGGGGCGGAAGCCGACGCCCTGGACGGTGCCCCGGACCCGGTAGCGGCGGCGCTTCAGCAGATCCGCGGCAGGGGGTCGCCGACCAGCATGTCGACGATGCGGTTGCCCCCGAAGAAGGTGTTGATGATCACGATGCCGGGCGGCTCGGCCCGGATCTCGCCGATGACGGCGGCGTCCGCTCCCACCGGGTGGGCCCGCATGGCGGCCAGGGCGGTGTCGGCCTCCTCGGCGGGCACGACCGCCACCAGCTTGCCCTCGTTGGCCACGTACAGCGGGTCGATCCCCAGGATCTCGCACGCCCCGTTGACGATGTTGCGCACCGGGATGGCCGACTCCTGCAGCACCACCGACAGCTCGGCGGCCCGGGCCAGCTCGTTGCAGACCGTGGCCACGCCGCCCCGGGTGGGATCGCGCAGGAAGCGGGTGTTGGGGGCGGCGGCCAGCAGGGCCTCGACCAGGCCGTTGAGGGCAGCCGTGTCGGAGGGGATGTCGGCTTCGAGGTTGAGGTCGCCCCGGGCGATCATCACCGCCACCCCGTGGTCGCCGATCTTGCCCGAGACCAGCACCTTGTCGCCCGGCTTCACCGACCTGGGGTCGAGGTTGACCCCGGCCGGCACCACGCCCACCCCGGCGGTGTTGATGTAGACGCCGTCGGCCGCCCCCTTGTCGACCACCTTGGTGTCGCCGGTGACGATCTCCACGCCGGCCTTCACCGCCGCCTCGTTCATGTCGGCCACGATGTCGCGCAGCTCGGCTATGGGGAACCCGTCCTCGATGATGAACCCGGCCGAGATCCACTGGGGCCGGGCGCCCATCATCGACACGTCGTTGACCGTGCCGTGCACGGCCAGGTGGCCGATGGAGCCGCCCGGGAACCGGTAGGGCTTGACCACGTAGGAGTCGGTGGAGAACGCCAGCCGGTCGCCCGACGGCAGCGTGACCACCGCCCCGTCGGCCATGGCCTCGAGCGTGGGGTTGCGGAACGCCTCGAGGAAGACGGCGTCGATCAGGGCGGCCGACGCCTTGCCGCCGGCGCCGTGCGCCGAGTTGATGAACTCGTCCCGCAGCTTGGGCCGGCGCCGCCGGAACGCCTCGATCCGCTCGAGGACTATGTCCTCCCGGCTCGCCCCGCTCGCCTGGCCGTCCTCCCGGCTCGCCCCGCTCGCCTGGCCGTCCTCCCGGGACGGGCCGCCGTGGCCGTCCCCGACGGCGGGGGGCTCGTCGCCGGCCAAGGCTTAGACCTTGGCCGGGCTGGTGAGCTGTACGGGCACCGTCTGCTGCTTGGTGAAGCGCCCGTAGTTGTAGTAGGCGGCGCACGCCCCCTCGGAGGAGACCATGCATGTGCCGATGGGGGTCTCGGGGGTGCAGGCGGTGCCGAACACCTTGCAGTCCCAAGGCTTGATGACGCCCTTGAGCACCTCGCCGCACTGGCAGGCCTTGGGGTCGGCCACCCGCACGCCGGGAACCTCGAACTTCAGCTCGGCGTCGTAGGCCTCGAAGTTGGAGTTGAGCTTCAGGGCCGACTGGGAGATGAAGCCCAGGCCGCGCCACTCGAAGTGGGGCCGCAGCTCGAACACGTCGCGGAGGGTCTGCAGGGCCTTGGGGTTGCCCTCGTCGACCACGGCCCGCGTGTACTGGTTCTCCACCTCGCAGCGGCCGTCGCGCAGCTGGCGGCAGAGCATGACGATGGCCTGGAGGATGTCGAGGGGTTCGAAGCCGGCGGTGACCAGCGGCTTCCCGTACACGCCGGGCACGAACCGGTAGGGGTAGTTGCCGATCACGGTCGACACGTGGCCGGGGCCGAGGAAGCCGTCGAGGCGAAGGTCGGGCGACTCGAGGATGGCCTTGACCGGCGGGACGATGGTGACGTGGTTGCAGAAGACCGAGAAGTTGCGGATGCCCTTCTCCCTGGCCTTGAGCAGGGTGACGGCGGTGGAGGGGGCGGTGGTCTCGAACCCGACGGCGAAGAACACGACCTCCTTGTCGGGGTTGTTCATGGCGATCTTCAGGGCGTCGAGGGGGGAGTAGACCATGCGGACGTCGGCGCCCTGCGCCTTGGCCTCCAGCAGGTTCTCCGACGACCCGGGGACCCGCATCATGTCGCCGAAGGAGGTGAAGATGACCCCCGGCGTCTTGGCCACGGCGATGGCGTCGTCGACCCGCCCCATCGGGATCACGCAGACCGGGCAGCCCGGCCCGTGCACCAGCTCGACGGTGGGGGGCAGCACGTTCTCGATGCCGTGCTTGTAGATCGTGTGGGTGTGGCCGCCGCACACCTCCATGAACTTCAGGTGGGCGCCCCGCTTCTGCACCAGGTCGGCGGCCAGGTGCTCGATCTCGGTGACGCACGCCCGGGCCGCTGCCGGGTCGCGGTACTCGTCGACGAACCTCATGACGCCACCTGCTCGGAGACGGGACCGGGTTCGTCCCGCAACGGCGCCCCCGTATCGTCCATTGGGACCTCGGCTCCGGTGGCCGCGAACTGGGCCAGCTCGTCGTCGTAGAGGCTGCCCAGCTCCTTGATGAAGCTCAGCGTGCGAGCGGCCTCCTCCTCGTCGATCCTCGACATGGCGAACCCGACGTGGATCAGCACCCAGTCGCCGATCTTGATGCCGCCGGGCTCCCCCTCGACCAGGTTGACGTTGATCTCGCGACGGACGCCGTCTACGTCGGCGATCGCTCGATGTTCAGCCAGGTCGACGATCTCGACGAGCTGACCGGGAATGCCGAGACACATGGCGCGCACCTCATTGTGGTGATCTGGATTGTCGTGATCTTGCGGCGGGCCGAAGCCCGGGCCCGCCGGGCGTTCAGATGTCCATTCTCGCACTGCCCAGGGGACTATGTGGGCGAGCACTTCTGTGGCAACTGCTCAGTGGGTGGGAGACCGTGCGGACAGGTTGTCGTAGCGGTCGAGGAGGCTGACGAGGATCTCTCTCACGTCCCGCAGCGACAGCACCGACCCGTCGAGGGCGGTGCGGCCGCGGTCGGTGAGCACGTAGGTCCGCCGGGCAGGACCGGCCTGGGACGGCTCCCACCACGAGCTGACCAGCTCCTCCTTCTCCATCGACCGCAGGTAGCGGTAGAGCCCACCCGGCTCGGCGCCGCGGATGCCCAGCTTGCGCACCTGCTCCAGCAGCTCGTAGCCGTGCGACGGCCCCTCGGCCAGCAGCAGGAGCAGGCATGGCTTGAGGTAGTGGCGGGGCAGCGTGCCGTTGTTGGGGTCCCGCCCGTTGTAGGAGCTCATCGCGTGCGGATCTTCCTCTCTCGCTGGGCGGTGCAGGCCTCCGCCTCCTCGACCGACATCTCGCACCAGCACTCGGGGCTGCACGCCCCGTGCGCCGGCTTCAGCAGGTCGCTGAAGGCGGTGAGGTACTCCTCCTCGCCCTCCACGAGCCCGAGATCGGACAGCGCGTACCACTTCCCGTCCCGCACCAGGTAGCCGTCCTCGACCAGGCGGTCGAGGTAGGTGAGCCCCAGGCTCGCCCTGACACCGAGGAACTTGTGCAGCATGGGGGCGTCGACCAAGTCGCCGTAGCCCTCCCCTCGCAGCCAGTACATCAGCCGCAGGATCTCGCTACGCCAGTACAGCGCCTTGAGGGCCTCGGATTTCGGGGCGTAGGTGCTCATCGCGTGGGTGGGAACTGTATAGAGACAGTTTACATCTAGGCGACCCCCAGCGGGCATTGGATCTCGCCTGTCGGTAAGAATGGTGGTTGGAATGCCGGTTCCAGGGAGGGGCCGTCTTAGGGGAAGGGTTGCCATGCAACGGCGCTGAGCGAGCACCAAGAGGTCGCCCGGTCGGGCGACGTCCGCCGCCGGCGCCTCCTGAGCCCCAACGCTCCCGAGGCCTCGGCGGGTTCACCACCGAGACCCCAGGGAGGGTTCACAAGTGTCTGTCCTTGACGCGCTGGCGCCGGTCGTCAGCGAAACAGTCGGTCCCCAAGCAGCTCGCATCGACCGCGAGGGGGTGTTCCCGGCCGAGGCGGTGGCCGCCCTGGCCGAGGCCGGCCTGCTCGGGCTGATCAGCTCGCCCGACGTCGGCGGCATGGGCCACGGCCCCCGCCAGGCCGCCGCCGTGGTGGAGGAGCTGGCCCGCCATTGCGCCTCCACGGCCATGGTCGTGACCATGCACTACTGCGGCACGGCCGTCATCGAGGCCCACGGGCCCGACGACGTGCGGAAGCGGATCGCGGCGGGGGAGTACCTCACCACCCTGGCCTTCTCCGAGGCCGGCTCCCGCAGCATGTTCTGGGCGCCGACCTCGACGGCCACGCCGGCCGGTGGCGACGGAGTTGCGGCCCGCCTCGATGCCCGCAAGTCGTGGGTGACGTCGGCCGGCCAGGCCGCCGGCTACGTGTGGTCGAGCCGCCCGCTGGCGGCCGACGGGCTGAGCACGATCTGGCTGGTGCCGGCGGGCTCGCCGGGGCTGTCGGTGGGGCCCAGCTTCGACGGCCTGGGGCTGCGAGGCAACGAGTCCCGGCCCATGGCCGCCGACGGGGTGCTGGTGGGCGCCGACGCCATGCTGGGGCCCGACGGCGGGGGGCTGGACGTCATGCTGGGCACGGTGCTGCCCTGGTTCCAGGTGCTGAACGCGGCCTGCTCGGTGGGGCTGGCCGACGCCGCCACCGGGAGGGCGGCGGCCCACGTGGCCGCCACCCGCTACGAGCACCTCGACCAGTCGCTGGCCGAGAACCTCGTCACCCGCTCGACCGTGGCCCGCATGCGGGTCAAGACCGACGCCGCCTCCGCCCTGCTGGGCGACACCCTGGCCGCCATGGAGGCGGGCCGGCCCGACACGATGCTGCGGGTCCTGGAGGCCAAGGCGGTGGCGGGGGAGGCGGCCACCGAGGTGACCGACCTGGGCATGCGGGCCTGCGGGGGGGCGGCCTTCCGCAAGGAGGTGGGGGTGGAGCGGGCGTTCCGCGACGCCCGGGCCGCCACCGTCATGGCACCCACCACCGACGCCCTCTACGACTTCATCGGCCGGGCCGTGTGCGGCCTGCCCGTCTTCTGATGCCCGCCGACGTCCTGGTCATGGGCGCCGTCGCCTATGACGCCAAGGTGGTGACCATCTGGGAGGGGTTCCGGGACTGGTTCCGGGCCGAGGGCCTTCCGTTCGACCACGTCCTGTACTCCAACTACGAGCGCCAGGTGGAGGCGCTGGCCGCCGGCCACGTCGACGTGGCCTGGAACTCGCCGCTGGCCTGGGTCCGGTCCCGCCGGCTGTGCCCCGACGCCGAGGCCCTCGCCATGCGGGACACCGACTGCGACCTCACCTCGGTGGTGGTGGTCCGGGCCGGCTCGGGGATCGAGTCGGTGGCCGACCTGGCCGGCCGCCGGGTGGGGGTCGGGGCGGTCGACTCGCCCCAGGCCACTCTCATCCCCCTGTGGCACCTGCGCCGGTCGGGGGCGACGGCCGTCGAGGCCGTCCACCACCAGGTGGGGGTGGGCAAGCACGGCGACCACGTGGGCGGCGAGCGCGACGCGGCCCGGGCGCTGGTGGACGGCCGCGTCGACGCCGCCTGCATGATCGACGGCAACCACCTCCTGTTCAGCCGGGAGGGCACGCTGGCCCCGGGCTCCACCCGGATCCTCACCCAGACGCCGCCCTACGACCACTGCAACTTCACGGTGGCGTCGGGGGCAGCGGCCTCGTCGCCGCTCGTGAAGGAGTTCGCCAGGCTGTTGCTGGCCATGTCCTACGACGACCCCGAGGTCCGGCCCCTGCTCGACCTGGAGGGGCTCACGGAGTGGCGGCCGGGCCGCACCAGCGGTTACGGGCCGCTGGAGGCGGCGGTGGCCGAGACCGGCTTCTACGGCGACGACGGGTCGGTGACGGCCGGGGGGTACGAGCCGTGAGCCCGGCCGGTCCCGCCCACGACCTGGGCCTGGCCCGCCTCGACCTGGGCGACCTGGGCCTCGACGCCGGCGGGCACGTCCTGGTGGCCCGGGAGCTGCGGCGGCTGCCGGCCGGCGCGGTGCTGCACGTGCGGGGGCGGGCCCCCGACCTCGGCGTCCACCTGCGGGGGTGGTGCCGGGCCGCCGGCCACGGGTTCGCCGAGGGGAGCGATGGGTGGGCGGTGACCCGGGGCTTGGTTGACGACGCCCGCTGGCGGGGGGCGGAACG
>DATLGZ010000174.1:0-4779 GCA_035540235.1 Acidimicrobiales bacterium
GGGTGGTCTTCCTCCACACCGGCGGCATGCCCGCCCTGCTGGCCAGCCCCTACGCCCGCTGGCTGCGGGGCTGACCCGCCCCTGGCCCGGCCCGCCTGCTTGACTGGTCGCCCTGCGATGCCGGGCCGCGCAGCCCCCGCACCGGCCGGCACCAGCTCGTGGAGAGGAGCCGAGGAGTGAGCATGTGGTCGGGCCAGGGCGGGTCAGGGCCATTTTCGAAGGAGAGGCTGCCGCTGATCGCGGGGATCGGGGCGGCGGTGGTGGTCGTGCTGGGGCTGGCGGCGGTGCTGCTGTGGCCGTCCGACGACGGTGAGGCGGGCGACGACACCCTGTCTGTGATCGGCGGGGGCGGGGGCCGCATCGTGTTCGTCAGCGACCGCGACGGCAACTACGAGCTGTACACGATGGCCAGCGACGGCAGCGGGGAGCGCCGCCTCACCCGGAACAGCACGGCCGAGTCGTACCCCCGGTTCTCACCCGACGGCACCAAGATCGCCTACGAGAGCAACCGGGGCGGCAACAACAACATCTTCACCATGGACGCCAGCGGGGGCACCGAGCGCCAGCTCACCGACCACCCGGGCGAGGATCTCATCCCGGACTGGTCGCCGGACGGCCGCCGCATCGTCTTCGTCAGCAACCGGGACGGCAACTACGAGATCTACGTCATGAACGCCGACGGCTCCAACCAGACCCGGATAACCAACCACCCCGACTCCGACTTCTCCCCCCGCTGGTCGCCCGACGGGTCGCGGATCGTCTTCCAGAGCGGGCGGGAGGGGGCGTCGGAGGTCTTCACCATGGACCCCGACGGCGGCAACGTCCGCCGCCTCACCGAGAACGAGGTCACCGACGAGCTGCCGACGTGGTCGCCCGACGGCACCAAGATCGCCTTCCAGAGCTCGAGGGAGGGGCCGACCCGGATCTTCGTGATGAACGCCGACGGCAGCGGCCAGCGCCGGGTGACCAACGGCAACACCGGGGACTTCGCCCCGTCCTTCTCCCCCGACGGCACCCGTATCGTGTTCCAGAGCACCCGCCGGTCCGGCTCCGAGCTGTTCGTCGTGCCGGTCGACGGCGGGGGCACCGCCCAGCTCACCCGCAACGGCAAGAACGACTACGTGCCGCACTGGATATCCGACAACCCCCAGCCCGCCGCCGTCGGCGTGGCGCCCACGACCACGACCGCGACCGGGCCCACGACCACGACCGCGACCGGGCCGACGACCACCACCCGGCCGGGCGCCACGACCACCACCACCGCGCCGGCGACCACGACCACCACCAGGCGGCTTTGAGCAACTGGCGGGGCAGGTCGTAGTCTCCTGCCAGATGCAGCCGGCCGTGCACCGCCCCGCTCCTCCTGCTTCGCGCGCCCGGCCGCCCCGCAGCCGGCTCCGGGCCTACCTGGCCCTCACCAAGCCCCGCATCATCGAGCTGCTGCTGGTGACGACCGTCCCGACCATGATCGTGGCCCAGCGGGGGCTGCCACCGCTCTCCCTCATCCTGGCCACCGTGGTCGGGGGGGCGCTGGCCGCGGGCGGGGCCAACGCCATCAACATGTACGTCGACCGGGACATCGACCGGATCATGGACCGCACCAAGGGGCGGCCCCTCGTCACCGGTGAGATCGCCCCCCGCAACGCCCTGGTGTTCGCCGTCACCCTCGAGGTGGTGGCCTTCGTCGAGCTGGCCCTGCTGGTCAACCTGCTCAGCGCCGTCCTGGCCGTCACCGCCACCCTCTTCTACGTCTTCGTCTACACCCTGTGGCTGAAGCGCTCGTCCACCCGCAACATCGTCATCGGCGGGGCGGCCGGGGCCGTGCCCGTGCTGGTCGGCTGGGCGGCGGTCACCAACCGGCTCGACTGGGCCCCCGTGGTGCTGTTCGCGGTGATCTTCGTCTGGACCCCGCCCCACTTCTGGGCCCTGGCCATCCGGTACCGGGACGACTACGCGGCGGCGTCGGTGCCCATGCTGCCGGCGGTGGCCAGCCTGGCCGTCACCGCCCGCCGCATCCTGGGCTACACGGTGGCCCTGTGGGCGGTGAGCATCCTGTTCTACTGGGTCGGGCGCATGGGGGCCATCTACCTGGTGGCGGTGCTCGCCCTGGGCGGGCTGTTCACCGTGCACGCCGCCCGCCTCGCCCGCGACGCCACCCCGGCCCGGGCCATGAAGCTGTTCAGCTACTCGATCACCTACGTGACGCTCCTTTTCGGCGCCATGGCGGTCGACCAGCTCGTCCTCAGCTGACGTCCACGTCCAGCTCGCGGCGGGCGTCGGCCGTGGCCCAGCGGGCGGTCACGGCCAGCACCGCCACCAGCAGGGTCAGGTCCCCCACGACCCACATGAAGCCCGCCCCGTGGCGCTGGTCGTCGAGCAACGACGGTCCCCAGGTGCGGCCCAACTCCCCGTAGGCCTGGTAGAGGGGGCGCCCGGCCGAGTAGATGGCCAGGGCGAGGAACGTGTTCTGGGGCATGGCCATGGCCAGGTAGAGCAGCCGCAGGGGGTGGGACATCCGCCGCGGCCCGAGCACAGGCAGCCAGAAGAGGATCCCCGACCCGAGGAACAGGACGTGCTCGGCGGCGTGCACGGCCGGGTTGCGCAGGGCGAGGTCGAACAGGCCGGTGAAGTGGACGGCCCAGCCGGTGGCGGCGAACAGGCCCCACGCGACCAGCGGCGAGGTCAGGGCCCTGACGGGGGCGGAGCGCCCCGCCGCCCGCAGCCGGGCCGCCACCTCGGCCGGTAGGACGGCCAGCAGCGGCTCCCCGGGACGGGCCGCCACCAGGAGGGGGGCGGAGCCCAGCACCAGCAGGAGGTGCTGGGCCATGTGGACCGAGAGCAGGGCCTCGGCGTAGGTGGCCAGGGGCGACAGCAGCGCCACGCCCGTGGCCGCCAGACCGCCGATGAACAGCCCGGGGCGGGACCGGTCCGCCGGCCCCCGCGACCGCCGGCCGGCCAGGTAGGCCACCGCGGCCAGGACCAGCCCCGCCACCACCGGCGGCTCGACCGACCAGCGGGCCAGCAGCGCCGGCCACGACGGCTCCGGAGGGGCGGTCACCGTGGCCATCCTGCCCCACCACCCCGTACCGGTCACCGTCAGGGCGCCAGGGCGACCGGAACGGTGACCAGTTCGACCCACCCCCTACCGGTCACCGTCAGGGCGCCAGGGCGACCGGAACGGTGACCAGTTCGCGGGGCTCAACTCGAAGGTTCGGGAGGTCCCTGTATAGAGTCCGCCGTCGATGGCATTGACCGAGACGAGCCCGGGGGACGTCGCTCCGGAGGCTCCCCAGGAGGAGCCGCCCCCGCCCGCCCCCTCGTTCGGGCGGGGCGCCGCCGGCAACGATCACAAGCCCCTCGGCATCGCCTTCGTCGGGGTGGCGCTCCTGTTCCTGGTCGTCGGGGGTGTGCTGGCCGTCCTGATGCGGGCCCAGCTCCTCGGCGCCGAGTCCGACCTGCTGTCCGACCAGCAGTACCGCACCCTGTTCACCTTCCACGGCAGCTACCTGGTCTTCCTGTTCCTCCTGCCCGCCTGGGTGGGCATCGCCACCGCCGTGGTGCCCCTCCAGATTGGCGCCGCCCGCCTGGCCTTCCCCCGCCTCCAGAGCCTCGCCTTCTGGCTCACCGCCGTGGGCGGGCTGCTGATGTCGATGGCGCCCTTCGCCTCCGGCTCCCGCCGCATCACCAGCGGCTGGGCCCTCAACTCGCCCATCCCCTCGGGGCCGGGGTTCGAGGGGGACGCCATCGAGCTCCTCGTACTCGGCATCGCCGTCGTCCTGGTGGCGGTCCTGCTGGCCGTGACCAACCTGCTTGTCACCATCTTGAAGTTCCGGGCGCCGGGGCTCACCTCCCGCCGCCTCCCGATGTTCACCTGGTCGGTGGTGGTGGGCGGGTCGGTGCTGCTGCTCTGCCTGCCCGTGCTGGTGGGCGGGCTGCTCATGCTCTACGTCGACCACCACTATGAGTCCCAGCTGTTCTCGGGCTTCACCTCGGCCCGGGGCGGCAACCCCCTGGTGTGGACCCGACTGTTCTGGTTCGCCGCCTACCCGATGCTGTGGGCCCTGGTGATCTTCGCCCTGGGCGTGGCCTCCGAGATCGTCGCCGTGTTCGCCGGCCGCCCCCTGGCCGACCGGGCCAAGGCCAGCGCCGCCCTGCTGGGCGTGGGCGTGCTGGCGTTCGCGGGGTGGGGCAGCGAGGTCCGCAACCTGCGGGCCGGGCGCTACATCTTCGTGGTGGGGGCGTTGCTCGTCCTCCTGCCGGTGGCCAGCCTGGTCCTCAACTGGCTGCTCACGCTGCGCAAGGCAGGCAGGGAGGAGGGGGTCGACGCGGTTCGGGGCCGGCTCCTGGCCATGCCCATGCTCCACGTGCTGGGGTTGATCTCGGTGCTGGCCGTGGGACTGGGCGCCTCGGCCGTCTCCGCCCTCGACGCCACCGGCCGCTCCCACAGCAACTACTGGCAGGTCGGCCAGCAGCACCTGATGTACTTCGGGCCGGCCACCCTCGCCTTCGTGGCCGCCGCCCACTTCTGGGCTCCCAAGCTGTTCGGGCGCAGGCTGTCCGACGGTCTCGGCCGGCTGGAGCTGCTGCTGCTCGTGGGCGGCGCCCACCTGGCCTTCCTGCCCGCCCTGGTCCTGGGGATCCAGGACATGCCCCGCCACACCAGCGCCTTCGAGGCCGACGAGGGCTGGGAGCTGGCCAACATGGCCATGGGCCTGGGCACGGCCGTGCTGACCTTGGGCGTGCTGGTCTTCGTGGTGAACGTGCTGGTCAGCGTGGGGG
>DATLGZ010000175.1:0-1706 GCA_035540235.1 Acidimicrobiales bacterium
GAAGAGGGCCGCCCCCGAGCATCCCCAGCGCGGCCTGCACGGCCAGCACCAGCGCCAGGACCAGGCCGGCGGCAACGGCCCGGCGGCGCCGGTAGGTGCTGGCCGGCAGCCGCCCAGCCGGTGCGAGCAGGAGCCGGCCGGCGGCGTGGGGGACCGGCCGGGAAGCCCACGGCGAGCCGGGGGCGGGCATGCTCGACACGGCGACCACGACGGGCGACCTCCTTGGCGGCTCGAGGGGAAACGTATGTTCGCCAGAGCAGTAGACCACGAACTCGCGTTCGCCGTCAAGCACTTTCTCGAACAGGTGTTTGCCTTCGAGGGCACGAGATGGTACGGTTCACCTCGAACAGCCGTTCGACAGCCGAGCTGGTGCTGCAGCACGACGGCAGCCGCCCGACGGAGGGAGACACCGTGACCGAAGGCCTCACACCACGCCAGCGGGGGATCCTCGATTTCATCGAGGCGCAGATGCGCAGCCGCGGCTACCCACCGTCGGTGCGCGAGATCGGAGAGGCGGTCGGCCTCACCTCCACCTCCACCGTGCACGCCCACCTGAACACCTTGCAGCGGTTGGGCTACCTCCGGCGCGACCCCACCAAGCCACGGGCCATCGAGGTCCGCTACGACCCGTCCTCAGGGGCGGCCATGGAGCGCCGCCAGGCGCGCCACGTGCCCCTGGTGGGCGATGTCGCCGCCGGCACCGACGTGCTGGCCGAGCAGAACGTGGAGGAGCTCTACCCCCTCCCCGCCGACTGGACGGGCGAGGGCCCCGTGTTCATGCTGCGGGTGCGGGGCGACTCCATGGTCGAAGCCGGCATCCTCGACGGCGACTACGCGGTGGTGCAGAAGTCCGAGGGGGAGCCTCGCAAGGGCGAGATCGTGGTGGCCGGCATCCCGGGCGAGGAGGCCACCGTCAAGACCTTCACCCGCCGGGGCAACAAGGTGGTGCTGCTGCCGGCCAACCAGGCCTACGAGCCCATCGAGCTGGAGCCGGGCGAGTTCCGGTTCTACGGGAGGGTGGTCACCATCGTTCGCCAGCTCTGAGGCGAGAGGGCCTGAGCCGCCAGCCCACCAGAGCCGTCGCGCCTCCCACCCCGCCGATCAGGGCCACCGCCAGGGCCAGCACCGCCGCCCGGGCCGGCTCCGGCACCCCACCGGCCTCGATCCCGAGGGGTAGGGCGGCGAGCCTGGTCGCCCCCGGATCGGCGGTGGCCACGCCCTCGGGGGCGACCGTGGCCGGCACCGCCGGCAGGGTGGTGGCCGTGGTCGGCGCCGGGCCGGACGGCGCGCTGGTCGCGGTGGTCGGGCGCGGCGCCGGCACGGTGGTGGGCGGCGCGGTCACGGCCGGGGCGGCGGCCCCCGAGGCGCCCACGGCGGCGGCCACGTTGAGCCGGCCCTGGCAGCCGGTGCCGCAGCTCGTCCGGTCCAGCGTGCCCAGGAGACGCTGCACGGCGGCGCTCGGGCTCAGGCCCTGGGCGAGGAGGAGGGCGACCGCTCCCGACACGTGGGGCGCGGCCATCGACGTCCCCGCCACCCACGCGTAGCGCCCCTGGGGATAGGTCGAGAGGATGTCGCTGCCCGGCCCGCCGCTGCTGCCGCCCGGCGCCACCAGGCCCCACTTGGCGTTGCCGACGGCGCTTGAGTAAGAGGCCACGCCCCCCGACCTGTCGGTCGCCCCCACCACCAGGGCGTTGAGCGACCCGTAG
>DATLGZ010000176.1:0-2783 GCA_035540235.1 Acidimicrobiales bacterium
GGGACCGGGGCCGGCTCGTCAAGGTCTTCCGGGCGCTGTTGGAGAACTCCCTCGCCCACGGCGGGGCCCGCCCGCTCACGATCCGCGTCTACGCGTCCGACGGGGGCGGGGCGGTGACGGTCACCGTCGCCGACGACGGGAACGGCTTCGACCCCGACCTGCGGCCCCGCCTGTTCACCCTGCTGCCCGCCACCGCCAACGGCGGCGGGGCGGGCCGGGTGCCCGCCGGCCTGGCCGTGTGCCGCCGCATCGTCGAGGGCCACGGCGGCACCATCTGGGCCGAGCCCGCCGCCGGCCGGGGCGCGGTGGTGCGCTTCACCCTCCCGCCCGCCGGCGGGTAGCCGGGCCGGGCGCGGCCGGCTGCGGATCGGGGTCGGCCATAATCGGGGGGCGTGAGCGGTCTGGTGCGCGTGCTGGTGGCCGACGACGACCCCGACTACCGGCTTCTGGTGAGGCTGGGCCTGCACGGGGCGCCGGGGATCGCGCCCGTGCTGGAGGCGGCGAGCGCGGCCGAGATGGTCGACGTGGCCGCTGCGGGCCGCCCCGACGTGGTGCTGCTCGACGTGGCCCTGGCCGGCGGGTTCGGGGCCGCCACCCGCCTGCCCAGCGACACGAAGCTGGTGCTGGTGTCGTCGCGCCCGCCGGACGAGCTGGCCGCGGTGGCGGCCGCGGTGGGGGCATCGGGGTACCTCGGCAAGGACCTGGCGCCCTCCGACCTGCCGGCAGCCGTAGCCGACATCACCCGCGTCGTCGACCGGCTCCAGGCCGTGATGGCCCGGGCGTCGGGCCGGTTCCCGGCCCACGTGCGCAGCGCCGGGGAGGCGCGCTCGGTGGTGCGCGACACGCTCGACGGGTGGTGCGACGAGGAGCGGCTGGACGACGTCGCCCTGTGCGTGAGCGAGCTCATCACCAACGCCGTGGTCCACGCCGGCAGCGAGCCCCAGCTGCTCGTGCACGTCCGGCCCGACGCCATCCACGTCGAGATCAGCGACGACTCCGACGTGCTTCCGGTCATGCGGGGGGCCCGGCCCGAGGACACGTCGGGGCGGGGCGTCTCGCTGCTGGGCATGCTGTCGGACCGGTGGGGGGCGCGGCGGCGCAGCGGCGGGGGCAAGACGGTGTGGTTCGAGATCGAGCGCTCGCCCGGCGCCGTGGCGGGTGAGCGGTGAACGGCGACACCGTGCTCGACCTGGCCGCCGAGCTGCGCAACACCCGGGCCGCCCTCGACGAGCTTCACGCCGAGCGCCGGCGGCTGCTCGACCTGCTGGTGGACATGCCGCGGCTGCTGGCCGCCCCTGACCCGGAGGCGCTGGTGGCCGGGGTGGCGGAGGCCTGCCGCACCCTGGTCGAGGCCCGCTTCGCCTTGTACGTGCCCGCCGACGGCGACCTGGCGCCGGTGCTCGCCGGCCTGAGCTGGGACGACTTCGCCGAGCGCCCCGATGTGGGCCAGGCCCCCCTGCTCAGCGGCCCCCGGGTCCACGGCCAGCCCCACCTGGTGGACGACGTGGCCGCCTGGGCCCGCGACGACCGCCTGAGCCGGGCCTACGGCACGCTGGCCGACGGCCGCCTGGTGCGGAGCTGGCTGATCACGCCGGTGCTGCGGGGCGAGGGGGACGTGGCCGGGGTGCTCTACCTGGGCCACCCCCGGGCCCACGTGTTCAGCTCGGAGGACCAGGGCGTGGTGGCCGGCCTGTCCCAGCACCTGGGCGCGGCGCTGGCCCACGCCGCCGTGGCGGCCGAGCGCGACCGGCTGGTGGCGGCCCTGGAGGCCACGCTCCTGCCCCCGGTGCTGCCCCGCGTCGCCGGTGTCGACCTGGCCGCCCGCTACCGGGCGGCGGGGCTGAGCGACATCGGCGGCGACTTCTACGACGCCTTCCGCTTCGGCCGGGACGACCCGCCCAGCTGGGCGGTGGTGGTCGGCGACGTGTCGGGGTCGGGGCCGGAGGCGGCGGCCATGACCGGCATCGCCCGCTACAGCCTGCGGGCCATCGCCCCCGACATGGCCGGGCCGGCCGCCGTGCTGGGGCGGCTGAACGAGGCCCTGCTCCGCCAGAACCCGGTCGACCGGTTCCTGACCGCGGTGCTGGCCCGCGTCCGCCCCCACCCCGACCGGGTGGAGGTGGAGCTGGCCAGCGGCGGCCACCCGCCCGCTCTGGTGCTGCGCGACGCCGACGAGTCGGTCGAGGCGCTGGAGGCCGCCACCGGCACGCTGCTGGGGGTGCTGGCCCGGGTGGACCTGCGCGACGTGGCGGTGACGCTGGCCCCCGGCGACGCCCTCGTGCTCTACACCGACGGGGTGATCGAGGCCCGGGACCCCTCCGGGGAGCAGTTCGGCCAGGACCGGCTGGCCGCCCTCCTGTCGACGTGCGCGGGGCGCAGCGCGGCGGGCATCGCCCGCCGCATCGAGCTGGCCGCCCTGGCCCACAGCACCGAGCTGGCCGACGACCTGGCCGTCGTGGTGGTGCGGGCCACCGGCCGGTCCGGCTAGCGGCCCGGCGACGGGCCCGGATCCCTGAGCCAGCCCCCCGCCGATCAGGCGGGTTGGAGGGCGAAGGCGTGGGCGTCCCAGCGGGCGGCGGCGAGGGCGTCGGACGGGACGGTCCAGCGCAGGCTGCCGAGGTGTAGCTCCAGCGTGTTGTCGGCGTCGATCTGGAGGAGGAGCCGCCAGCCCGGCTCGGTGGGGGCCAGGCCGTGGCCGCCCAGCTGGTGGCGGCCGCTGACGTGCCAGCCTTCGGGGAGGGCGGGGCGCAGCCGAGCCTCGACGGCAGCGGCCGCCACCAGCT
>DATLGZ010000177.1:0-3214 GCA_035540235.1 Acidimicrobiales bacterium
TCCTCAAGGAGCGCGAGCCCCAGTACCTGGCCATCCGCCAGCGGGTGGGGTCCCGGGGCGGCTCGACCGTGCTGACCCCCGCGGCGGCGGCGCTGGCCGGCGGCAGCGGAGGCTCGGCCGGGCCCGGCAGCCGCCGCTCCCGGCAGGGCGTGGCGGTGGAGGAGGACGACCTCGTGCTGCCCGCCGCCGGTGACGAGCCGGCCTCGACCCGGCCCCGGCGGCCGTCGCCGCCCCAGCCGACCAGCCGACACCAGCCGGGCGCCCCCCGGCCCCGCAAGAAGGGCAAGCGACGCTGAACGATCCCGCCCGGTTGAAGGAGCGCATCCGCGACATCCCCGACTTCCCCAAGCCGGGCGTCGTGTTCAAGGACATCACGCCCCTGCTCGCCGACGCCGATGCCTTCACCGCCGCCGTCGACGCCCTCACCGGCCACTTCGCCGACCGGCCCGTCACCAAGGTGCTGGGGGTGGAGGCCCGAGGCTTCATCCTGGCCGCCCCGGTGGCCTACCGCTTCGGGGCCGGCTTCGTGCCCGTGCGCAAGGCGGGCAAGCTCCCCTGGCAGATCGAGCGGGAGGAGTACGCCCTCGAGTACGGCACCGACCTGCTGGAGATCCACCGCGACGCGCTGGGGGCGGGCGACGAGGTCTTGGTGGTCGACGACGTGCTGGCCACGGGGGGCACGGCGGCCGCCACCTGCCGGCTGGTGGAGCGGCTGGGGGCCCGCGTGTGCGGGCTCGGTTTCGTGATCGAGCTGACGTTCCTCTCCGGCCGCGCCAAGCTGGAGGGCAGGGACATGATGTCGCTTCTCACCTACTAGGAGGCGGGCCGGAGATGCCAGCGGTCGACCGGGTGCTGCCGTGGCGGCGGGCGGCCGCGCCCCCGAGCCGGCCGGCCGAGCTGGCCAGCCTGGTGGACGCCTTCAAGGCCCGCCACCCCCGCTCGTCGCCCGACCTCATCTACCGGGCCTACGAGGTGGCGGCCGCCGCCCACGACGGCCAGCTGCGCAAGTCGGGCGACGCCTTCATCCACCACCCGGTGGCGGTGGCCACCATCCTGGCCGAGCTCGGCCTCGACGAGGTCACCCTGGCCGCCGCCCTGCTGCACGACGCGGTGGAGGACACCCGGGTCACCATCGAGGAGATCGAGCGCGACTTCGGGGAGGAGGTCAAGCGCATGGTCGACGGCGTGACCAAGCTCGACCGCCTCCGCTTCGACTCCCGGGAGGCGCAGCAGGCGGCGACCATGCGCAAGATGCTGGTGGCCATGGCCAGCGACCTGCGGGTGCTGCTGGTGAAGCTGGCCGACCGCCTCCACAACATGCGCACCATCGCCGCCCTGCCCGAGGCCAAGCAGCAGCGCATCGCCCAGGAGACCCTCGACATCTACTCGCCCCTGGCCCACCGCCTGGGCGTGGCCGGCGTCAAGTGGCAGCTCGAGGACCTGGCCTTCGCCACCCTCTACCCCAAGCGCTACGCCGAGATCGAGCAGATGGTGTCGGCCCGCTCGCCCGAGCGGGAGAAGTACCTGTCCAAGGTGGTGGAGGTGGTGCAGGGGCGGCTGGCCGAGCTGCGCATCGACGCCGAGGTCACCGGGCGCCCCAAGCACAACTGGAGCATCTACGAGAAGATGATCGTGCGGGGCAAGGAGTTCGACGAGATCTACGACCTGGTGGGCATCCGGGTCGTGGTCGCCACCGTCAAGGACTGCTACGCCGCCCTGGGCACGATCCACGCCACCTGGAAGCCGGTGCAGGGCCGGTTCAAGGACTACATCGCCATGCCCAAGTTCAACCTCTACCAGTCGCTGCACACCACGGTGGTGGGGCCGGAGGGCAAGCCGCTGGAGGTGCAGATCCGCACCCGCGAGATGCACATGCGGGCCGAGTACGGCGTGGCCGCCCACTGGGGCTACAAGGAGGGCGCGCCCAGCGCCGACGCCACCTGGCTGCACCGCATCGTCGACTGGCAGCGGGAGACGGCCGACCCCCAGGAATTCATGGAGACGCTGAAGGTCGACCTCGAGAGCGAGGAGGTCTACGTCTTCACCCCCAAGGGCGACGTCATCACCCTGCCCGTGGGCGCCACCCCCATCGACCTGGCCTACGCCATCCACACCGAGGTCGGCCACCGCTGCATCGGGGCCAAGGTCAACGGCCGCCTGGTGCCCCTCGACAGCCGCCTGGCGTCGGGCGACACCGTAGACGTCGTCACCTCCAAGGTGGAGGGGGCGGGGCCGTCGCGCGACTGGCTGCACGTGGTGACCACCCCCCGGGCTCGCAACAAGATCCGCCAGTGGTTCAGCCGGTCGCGGCGCGAGGAGACCATCGAGAACGGGCGGGAGGAGCTGGTGCGGGCCCTGCGCCGGGAGGGCCTGCCCATCCAGAAGATCACCAACTCGCCGCTGCTGGTCGACGTGGCCCGCTCGCTCAACTACGCCGACGTGGAGTCGCTCCACGCCGCCATCGGCGAGGGCCACGTGGCCGCCCGCACGGTGGCCCAGCGGGTGGGGCGGGAGCTGCACGGGGGCGAGCCCGACGAGGAGGAGCCCACCCCTCCCCGCCGGCCCCGCCAGGCCGGCCGCCGGCCGTCGGTGGGCGTGCACGTGGAGGGGCTCGACGACCTGCTCGTCCGCCTCTCCCGCTGCTGCAACCCCATGCCCGGAGACCGCATCGTGGGCTACGTCACCACCGGCCGGGGGGTGTCGGTCCACCGGGCCGACTGCGCCAACGCCCAGGCCATGGCCTCGAGCATGAGCGAGCGCCAGATCGACGTGGCCTGGGACCGCGAGCGGGCTGGGTCGTTCGTCGTGTCGATCGAGGTGGAGGCCCTCGACCGCTCCAAGCTGTTGCGGGACGTGTCCACCGTGCTGGCCGACCACCACGTGAACATCCTCTCCTGCTTCACCCACACCGGCACCGACCGGGTGGCCCGCCTCCGCTTCGAGTTCGAGCTGGCCGACCCCTCCCACCTCGACTCCCTGCTCGCCACCATCAAACGGGTCGACTCCGTCTACGACGCCTACCGGGTGGTCCCGGGACGGGGCGCCCTGCGACCGATGCCGTAGGGGCGGGGCTCAGGCGGCGCCGTTGAGGGCGTCGAGGAAATCGTCGGGGGGGTGGAAGCGGAAGCCGCCCGCCTTCACGGCGAGGGGGAGGCGGCGGAGCGACCCGTCCCGCCACCAGTAGACGTGGGGGCTGAGCGAGCCGGGGCCGGCC
>DATLGZ010000178.1:0-13307 GCA_035540235.1 Acidimicrobiales bacterium
CGCTCCAGCAGCGCCTCCCGGCCCAGCCGCTCGTTGGAGTTGGGGCTGTCGGGAGGGACGCAGCGCTCGTCGCCCCAGTAGACGTCGACCTGCCACCAGTCGATCTGGTCGGCCCCGTCGGCCGCCACCCGCTCGGCCCGCACCCGGGCCGCCGGGCAGGCCGGGTCGCCCCGGCGCACCGCCGCGAACGCCTCCGCCTTCTCCTCGCCCGCCACCGTGACCACCACCAGCCGGGCCCGGGCGATGCCGGAGTAGGTGAGGGTCATCCGCGGGAAGCGGTTGTGGCCGGTCGGGTCGTCGTTGAGCACGACGAGGCGGCCGGGGTCGGCCTCCAGGGCGGGGGAGCCGGGGAAGAGGGATGCGGTGTGGCCGTCGCCCCCCAGCCCGAGGTGCACGAGGTCGAGGCGGCCGGCCTGGGCGATCCGCTGCTGGTAGGCGTCGGGGCCCTCCTCGCAGCGCATGGGGTAGACGGCGTTGGCCGCCCCGACCCGCTCCAGCAGCGCCTCCCGGCCCAGCCGCTCGTTGGAGTGGGGGCTGTCGGGAGGGACGCAGCGCTCGTCGCCCCAGTAGACGTCGACCTGCCACCAGTCGATCTGGTCGGCCCCGTCGGCCGCCAGCCGCTCGTAGCACCGGCGGGCCGTCTCCCCGCCGGAGAGGGCGAGGGAGAAGCCGTCGCCGGGGCGGCCGTGGAAGGCCTCGATGACCCGCTCGGAGAACTCGGCGGCCACGTCGTCGACGACGATCACCTCGCCGGTCACGAGGAGGCTGGTGTCTTTCGCGTTGGGCGCTCTGCGCCGAGCGACCGACCCGCCCCTGAACAGCGCCTTTGCAGTGCCTGGTGGCCGTTTAGACACCAGCCACCTAGACACCAGCCACCTAGCCGCCCGCTCACGCCACGGCCCGCAGGCGGAGAGCGCCCTCGAGCGCCTCGCAGTAGACCTCGTCGCGGCCCATGCGGGTGAGGGCGTCGCCCAGGGCGAGGGCCGGCCACTGGTGGCGCATGCGCAGAGCCTGGCTCACCGACGGCCCCCCGTCGATCTCGATGGACGAGTGGATCACTCGCTCGGCCCCGTGGCGGGCCACCTTGAACACGCCCGTGCGGTGGCGGTGGACGGCGGTGACGGTGATCGACACGTGGTCGGCGGGGGCCAGCCTCACCCGCGTCACCGGCACCCTCAGGCGCTGGGACACCCACCCGCCCAGCAGGTAGCGCGGCCCGTAGTTGCCCACCACCTCCACCTCCTCGATCTCCCGCAGGAAGGGCGAGTACACCGGGCCCTCGAACAGGCCGGCCAGCAGGCTCCGCCACGGGGCCAGGCGGGTCCACGACAGGTCGGTGACCGGCAGCCGCCGGGCCAGGGCCTGGATGCGGGGGAGCACGCTGCTCCGTTCGCCGCCGGGGCCGCCGGCACCTGCCACCGCCCGGCTGTCGACGACGATGCGGTCGGCCACCGCCAGGAGGGGGTCGCCGGGCGCGGGCAGGCGGGCCGGCAGCCACACCACCAGGGGGAGGTCGGGGATGGCGAAGGGCTCGATCACCGAGTCGAGGTGGTGGCGGGCCGTGCCCCGCACCCGCAGCACCACGTCCTCGAAGCACACCGCCCGCCCCCCGTGCTCCACGACGTGGACCGAGGCGGCGGCGTCGATCCCGCTGTGTTGCCGGTCGCCGGGCTCGCCGCCGTCTTCCCCGGCGTCGTCGCCGGAGTCGTCGTCGGCCTCCACCACCAGCACGATCGTGCGCGACGGGTGGCGGGCGCCCAGGTCGTACACCACGTCGAGGGCGGCGGAGGCGGCGCCGTCGTCGGGCACCACCGCCACGAGGGTGAGCACGCTGGTGCGCACGGCCGCCCGCTGCTCGTGGCGGCGCAGCTCGGAGAGGGCCGCCTCCACCGCGCTCACGCTCACGTCGTCGCCCTCCCACGAGCCGATGGTGGTGACGTTGGCCCGGGCCTGCCGGGCGGCCACGCTCACGGCCGCCGCCAGCGTCGCCCGTCGCGGGCCAGCAGCTCATGGGCCTCCGCCGGCCCCCACGTGCCCGACTCGTAGCGGGCCAGGGGCACGTCGTCCTCCTCCCACGCCGCCAGCAGCGGGTCGCAGATGCGCCACGCCTGGGCCACCTCGTCGCTGCGGATGAACAGGGTGGGATCGCCGACGAGGGCGTCGAGCAGCAGCCGCTCGTAGGCCTCGGGCGGCTCCTCCAGGAAGGCGGCCCCGTAGAAGAAGTCCATCGAAACCGACCGCACCCGGAACGCCTGCCCCGGCACCTTGGCCCCGAACCGCAGGGTGATGCCCTCGTCGGGCTGGATGCGCAGCACCAGGGCGTCGGGCTCCAGCCCCTCGGCCTGCTCGGACGCGAAGGGCAGGTGGGGCACGTCCTTGAACGTCATGGCCACCTCGGTGACCCGCTTCGGCAGCCGCTTGCCGGTGCGCACGTAGAAGGGCACGCCCGCCCACCGCCAGTTGTCGACGTGGAGCTTCATGGCCACGTAGGTCTCCCGCAGGCTGTGGGGGTGGACGCCCTCCTCCTGGCGGTAGCTGAGCACCTCCTCGCCCTCGACCCACCCCGCCCGGTACTGGCCCCGCACCACGTCGGTCACGACGTCCTGGCGGCCGAAGGGGGTGACGGCGCGCAGGGCCTTGACCTTCTCGTCGCGGATGGCGTCGGGGTCGAAGGTGGCGGGAGGCTCCATCATGGTGAGGGCCAGCACCTGCATGACGTGGTTCTGAACGATGTCGCGCAGCGCCCCCGCCTGCTCGTAGAAGCTGCCCCGGTGGCCGACACCGAGCGACTCGGCCACGGTCACCTGCACGTGGTCGACGTAGCGGCGGTTCCACACCGGCTCGAAGATGGCGTTGGCGAAGCGCAGGGCGAGGACGTTCTGCACCGTCTCCTTACCCAGGTAGTGGTCGATCCGGTAGACCTGGGACTCCTCGAACGACCGGTGCACCACCTCGTCGAGCTCGGCCGCCGACGCCTGGTCGTGCCCGAACGGCTTCTCGATCACGACCCTCACGAAGGCGTCGTCGCGCCACGGCGTGTTGAGGCTCTCCGCCCCCAGGTGCTCGGCGATCACCGGGAAGGTGGCGGGCGGGGTGGCCAGGTAGTAGAGGCGGTTGCCGCCCGTGCCGCGGTCGCGGTCGAGCTCGTCGAGCACCCCCTTCAGCTGCTCGTAGGTGCTCGGGTCGGCGTAGTCGCCGGCCACGTAGCGGAAGGCGCCCGAGCCGGCGAAGGCGTCCCACACGTGCTTGGCCTCGTCGCCCCCGCCGCCCATCTTCTCCACGGTGGTGCGCATCCGCTCGCGGAAGTCGTCGTCGTCCATCTCGGTGCGGGCCACCCCGACGACCGCGAAGGCGGCCGGCAGGAGGCGGCGCACGGCCAGCTGCTCGATGGCGGGCATGAGCTTGCGGCTGGTGAGATCGCCCGACGCCCCGAAGACCACCAGCACCGCCGGAGGAGCGACGCGGTCGGCGGACGGCTCGACCAGCGGGTTGTCGGTGGTCATGCGGGAACCGAGCTTAGGCCCGCCCGTGCCGCGCCCACGCCCGACGCCAGTGAGCGGCAGGCGTCGCCGAGGTCGAGGTCGGTGGCGGTGAGCACGCGCCAGCCGTGGGCCGTGGCCCGGTTGGCCCGGGCCGTGTCGCTCCGCCACGCCCGCCGGCCGAAGTGGTGGCGGTAGCTGGCGAACTCGACGGCCACGCGCCAGTCGGGCCAGGCCAGGTCGAAGCGGGCCAGGAACCGGCCTCGCTCGTCGCGCAGCTCGTGCTGGGCGGTAGGCCGCGGCAGCCCGGCCGCCACCAGCATGCGGCTCACCAGGGCCTCCCGCCGGCTACCGAAGGGACGGTGGCGCCGGCGGTCGTCGACCAGCTCCCGCAGCCCGGCTGTGCCGCCCTTGCCCTGGGCCGGCAGCCACCGCTCGAGGTAGCGGACGGTGGCGAGGTTGTCGCGGAGGGCGGAGTCGACGCACGCCTCCAGGTCGTCGAAGCCCACCTCGCCCGCCAGGTCGACCAACGTCCGCGCCACGCTCGTGCACGGGATGCCTTCCCGCACCGCCCGATCCGCTCCCAGCAGCGAGCGCGTGTGGTGAAGGAGGGCGCCCCGGCAACTGCGGCGGCTCGTGCCCATCACCGTGACGACCAGCCGTTCCGTGCTGGGGAGGTCGAGCCCCCACAACCGGGCCGCCGCCCGGTGCGACGCCACGCCCGCCGTGGCCAGGCACGCCCCCAGCAGGCGCTGCTGCCAGGTCTCGGGAGCGCCGGCCAGCCGGTACACGCCCGGGTGCACCGCTACCCACAGGCCGCTGCCCGTGCGCCGCTCGATCATCCGGGCCGTCACGCCCGCCTCGATCGCCTGCCTGCGGCTGATCACGCCGTGCTGGCCCGCAGCCATCTCCTGAACTGTTGCGTCTGGACCACCGATCCGGTGGTTGATCGACATCACTTCCCCTTCTTGGGAGGCGGCCGGGAGGGGGAAGCGGTCAGGCCCCAGTCAATCAGGGGGGTGTGACAGCAGGGCCAGGCTGGCGGTGAAGCCGTGGAGGAAGGGGCGGCCGCCCACCGGCCCCAGCTCGCCGGCGCAGAACATGCCGGCCACCGGCGCGCCCCCCAGCCCCTCGCTGACCACGGTGGCGTCGTGGTCGGGGTTGTCCTTGCCGAAGAGGTTGACGCCACGGCCGTTGCAGGTGAAGAGCAGGGCGGCGTCGGCCTGACAGCCGGCGAGGAGCTGGCGCAGGTCCTCGTCGGCGGAGAGGGCGTCGCGGACCTGGAACTGGGTGGTGGCCCCCACCTCCACCACGTCCCCGACCTGGATCGCGCCCGACTGGGGGTCGCCGCCCAGCACGTTGCGGACGAGGAAGTCGCCGCGGCCGAAGTCGGTCTTGTGCTCGTCGATCACGATCCCGAGGTGGACGCCCCGGTAGAGCATGGCCCGCTCCTCCTCCGGCATGGTCTCGGCCACCTCGCCCAGCCGCTCCAGCGGCGGGCGGCCGGCCAGCTCGAAGACCACATTGCCCTCGGCCCGGGTGACGACCAGGGGGTTGCCCACCGGCCGGCAGCCTTGGGACACCACCGTGGTGACCCGCACCCCCGCACCCAGCAGGACGCCCACCGCGCCGGCGGTGAAGACCTGGTCGTCGAGCACCAGCTGGTTCTGGCCCGGGCCCTGGCCGGCCAGGGCCATGCCTCCCACCACCGGCAGGCCCGGATGCTGCGACCCGACCTGGCGCAGGAACAGGTCGGCGGGGAAGGAGAAGGGGTCGGCGAGCACGATCATCCCCGACACGTCCGGCCCCACCTCGGGCCAACCCGCCAGCACCGGGCCGTCGGGCGTCATGGTGGCGGTCAGGTGGAACGGCGCCACCGGCCCCGTCGAGCCGGCCCACAACGACAACCCTGGCGCCCGCTCCACCTCCCGGGCCCCGCCCACGACCGACTCGGCGGCGCAGCCCACCAGCGTGGCCGGGCCCAGGGCGGACCGCACCGCCTCAGCCGCCTCGGCGAAGCCGCCCAGGTGGGCCCGGCTGGCGAACAGCACGGCCAGGTCGGGGGGGCCGCCCGGCGGCAGCCGCTCCAGCACCTGCCCGACCACCTCGGCGGTGGCCTGGCCCAGGTCGGGGTGCTCGGACAGGGCCGCCGCGAACCCGGTCATGCCGGGGGCAGGAGCGTGAGCGGGACCACCACGTCGCTGCCACCGGTGATGTGGCAGTGGGCCTCGATCGTGCCGTACTCCTCGTAGGTCAGCTCGCCCTTCACCAGCTGGCGGCCGAACTTGCCGGGCTGGACCATCACCGGCTGAACGTTGCGGGCCACCTGCTTGCCGTCGCCGTCGAGGAACTCCACCTCGAGCGTGCCCTGGCCCGGCTCGTCGGGCCGGCACCGCAGCAGCACCACCAGGTGGGGCGAGACGGTGACCGGGGGCGGGCTGGGGGCGGCCAGCGAGAACATGATCCCGTTGAGGTCGATGCGGGTCGCACCCCCCACCGCCTGCCGCTGGCCCAGGTTCTCCACGAACAGCGCTGCCAGGATGTCCATGCGAATGGACGCTACTCCCGCGGTTGCCCGTAGCATTGCGGTCCCGGTTCGACGAGGAGAAGGGCGCCCATGAGCGACACCCAGACGAACAGCACCGAGTACCTCCAGGAGCTCGCGCAGCAGCTGCGGGTCGACTCCGTGCGCATGAGCGGGCAGGCCAACTCCGGGCACCCGACGTCGTCGATGTCGGCGGCCGACCTCATGGCCGTGCTGGTCGCCAACCACCTGCGCTACGACTGGGGCGACCCCGACAACCCGGCCAACGACCACCTCATCTTCTCCAAGGGCCACGCCTCGCCGCTGCTCTACGCCATCTACAAGGCAGCGGGGGCGGTCACCGCCGAGGAGGTCGAGACCTACCGCCGCCTCGGCTCCAAGCTGGAGGGACACCCCACTCCGGTCATCCCCTGGGTCGACGTCGCCACCGGCTCCCTGGGCCAGGGCCTGCCCATCGCGGTGGGCGTGGCCCTGGGCGCCAAGAAGTTCGAGGAGTCGCCCAGCCGCATCTGGGTGCTGTGCGGCGACTCCGAGATGGCCGAGGGGTCGATGTGGGAGGCGGCCGAGGCGGCGTCGTGGTGGGGTCTCGACAACCTCTGCGCCATCGTCGACGTCAACCGCCTGGGCCAGTCGGGACCCACCCGCCTGGGCTGGGACCTCGACACCTACCGGCACCGCTTCGAGGCGTTCGGCTGGCACGTGATCGCCATCGACGGCCACGACGTCGTGGCCGTCGACGACGCCTACACCGAGGCCGCCTCCGTGCCGCACCGCCCCTCGGTCATCCTGGCCCGCACCCACAAGGGCCACGGGGTGGGCTGGGTGCAGGACAAGGAGAACGCCCACGGCAAGGCGGTGGAGCGCTGGGAGGACGCGGTCGAGCACCTCGGCGGCGACCGGGGCGTCACCGTCACGGTGGCCAAGCCCGAAGGCGCCCCCCGCAAGCCCCTGGCCGCGCCCACGGGCGAGCCGCCCGAGCTGCCCACCTACGAGCTGGGCGCCCAGGTCGCCACCCGCAAGGCCTACGGCGAGGCGCTGGCCGCCCTGGGCGCCGCCCGTCCCGAGGTGGTGGCCCTCGACGGCGAGGTGTCCAACTCCACCTTCTCGGAGATCTTCCGGGCCGCCCACCCCGACCGCTACGTCGAGTGCTACATCGCCGAGCAGCAGATGGTGGCCACCGCCATCGGCCTCCAGGTGCGGGGCATGGTGCCCTACCTGTCGACCTTCGCCGCTTTCCTCAGCCGGGCCTACGACTTCGTGCGCATGGCGGCCGTCTCCCGCGCCCGCCTGTGCGTGTGCGGCTCGCACGCGGGCGTGTCCATCGGCGAGGACGGGCCGTCGCAGATGGGCCTGGAGGACCTGGCCGAGTTCCGGGCCATCCACGGCTCCACCGTCCTCTACCCCTCCGACGCCACCTCGGCGGCCGCCCTGGTGGCGGAGATGGCCGACCGGGGGGGCATCGCCTACCTGCGCACCACGCGGGGCAACACGCCGGTGATCTACGAGGCGGGCGAGACGTTCCCGATCGGCGGGTCGAAGGTCGTGCGCCGCTCCGGCGACGACAAGGTCGCCCTGGTGGGCGCGGGCATCACCCTGCACGAGGCCGTCAAGGCGGCCGACGCCCTGGCCGCCGACGGGATCGCGGCCCGGGTGATCGACCTCTACTCGGTCAAGCCCGTCGACGCCGCCACCCTGCGGGAGGCGGCCCGGGACTGCGAGGGCCGGATCGTGGTGGCCGAGGACCACTGGGCCGAGGGCGGCCTGGGCGAGGCCGTGCTGTCGGTGTTCGCCGACACCGACGCCCCGCTCCACCTGCGGCACCTGGCCGTCTCGGGCATGCCCACCTCGGGAAAGCCCGACGAGCTGGTGGCGGCCGCCGGCATCGACGCCCAGGCCATCGCCGACGCCGCCCGCAAGCTGGTCGGCTAGTAAGCGGCGGGCCGAAGGAGCCGCCGGCGGCGGCCCTCAGGCCGCCTTGGCCCGGGCGTCGGCGGGCCGGAGGCGCACCGTGGCCCAGCCCCGCCGCTCGAGGAGGCGGATCACCCACCAGGCGGGGTCGACCTCGCGCCGGCCGATGGCCAGGCGGCCGGCGGTGGGCACGGCGTGGTGGTTGTTGTGCAGCCCCTCGCCCGCGGTCATCCACGCCAACCACTGCGAGTTGGTGGCCGAGTTGTCGAACGGGCGCTTGCCGAAGGTGTGCCCGATGGCGTTGACCGCCCCGCTGAGCAGCAGGTAGGCCACGGTGTGCATGGCGGCGGCGGCCAGCCCGAGCGCCGGCCCGAGCACGACGCACAGCACGCCGATCCCCAGGCCCAGGCCGAGGAAGGGATGGTCGAACAGGCGGCGGTCCCAGGCGTCGGCCGGCACGTCGCGGGCGTAGCGGGCCACCACCGCGGGGTTGGAGGCGGCCCGGCGGTACAGGTACGGGTTGGCCAGCTGGACCTTCCAGAAGCCGAGCTGGAGGGGGGAGTGGGGGTCCTCGGGCTCGTCGGTCTTGGCGTGGTGGAGGCGGTGCACCGCAACCCACTGGCGGGGCACCAGACCGGTGGTGATCCAGGTGACGGCCCGGAAGAGCAGCGCCACCCGGGGGTGGAGCGCCACCGCCCGGTGGGCGAGGGAGCGGTGGAGGTAGATCGTCGTGGTGAAGATGGCCAGCTGGGTCACCAGGGCGGCGGCCACGACGGCGGCGGGGAAGGCGGGAACCATTGGCCAACCGTACTACCTACTGGTCGGTAGGCCCAACTCCGGAAACCGAGTAGGGTGGCTCGTGGCCTCCACCTCTCCCAGCAGCCCGTCGCGCCGCGAGGAGATCCTCGTCGAGGCCCTCCGCTGCTTCGCCGACCACGGCTACGACGGCACCTCGCTCAACGACATCGCCGCCGCCGTCGGCATCCGCCGGCCCAGCCTGCTCCACCACTTCCCGTCCAAGGAGGAGCTGTACCGGGCGGTGTTCATGCGGGCCATGGGGGACTGGGTGGGGCTGGTGGAGGAGTCCACCGAGGGCGCCCGCGAGGGTTGGGCCCAGGTGGAGCGCATCCTGACCGCCGGCTTCGAGTTCTTCCGGGAGCACCCCGAGTTCCTGCGCCTCGTGCGCCGGGAGGCTCTCGAGGACGAGAGCCGCCTGGCCGCCGAGCTGGCCGACGGCCTGCGCCCCCTCTTCACCCGGGCGGTGGCCTTCTTCCAGCGGGAGATGGACGCCGGCCGCCTCCGCCGCTACGACCCCGAGCAGCTGTTCCTCACCTGCTACGGCGCCCTGCTCAGCTCCTTCAGCGACCTCGCCCTGATGCAGGCCCTCATGCAGCGCGACCCGCTCTCGCCCGAGCTCGTAGAAGCCCGTCTCGAGCACGTGCGGGACCTGTTCCGCGCCGCCCTCGCCGTCGACTAGGCGGCGGGGTACGGGCCCGGCCGGGTGCTCACCGGGGCGGCAGCCCGCAGGCGTAGGCCAAGGCGACGCGGGCCGGTGTGCCGTCCAGCCGCAGCAGGGGCAGCAGGTCGGGCTCCACCACGCCCCCCGCCTCGCACCCCACCAGGCCGTCGGCCGCCAGCCGGAGGGCGAGGTTCTGGGCGGCGTGGCCCACCTCGACGAGCGCCAGCCGCCCCCCCAGGTCGCCGTACTTGGCCACCACCTGCTCGGTCAGCAGCACGAAGACGACGACCAGCTGGGGGACGCCCTCGACGACCAGGTTCAGCGCCCCGCTCCACTCCGGCCACGGCGGGAGGGGACCCACGGGGGTGAGGCTGTGGCCTCGCGGGTTGTAGCAGCCCACCGTGGCGGCCAGGCCGCCTTCCACCTCGCCGGCCAGGCAGAAGACCTCGAGGGGGTAGAGGGCGCCTGCCGAAGGGTAAGCCCGCGACCCGTCGGGGCGGGCCGCCAACGCCCCCAGCAAGCTGCCCAGCTGGCGGAGCGACAGGGCGCCCGGCCCGAACGCCCGCCCGCTGCGGCGCCGGTCGGTGAGGCGGGCCAGGCGGTCGTCGGGGCGCCGCAGCGGTACGGCCCCGGCCGGGAAGGTGCACAGCCGGAACCCCTCGTCCCCGGGCGCGAACGCCGCCAGCCGCTCGCCGAAGGCGGGGGCGGTGGCGGGCGTCAGCCCCGAGCCCGCCCAGAACAGCTCCCAAGCCTCGCCCCCGGTCATCCGAGCGGGTGGGGCCAGGGGTTGAGCGTGGCCAGCGCGCCCATCGCGCCCGGGTAGCGCCACGCCACGTCGGCCGCCCGCCCGCCGAGGAACGGCCAGGCGTGCTCGCAGCCGATGGGCGTCAGGTCGGGGGAGAGCACCCGCACCACCGCCACCCCCACCTGGGCAACGTCGGGCGTGGTGAGGTCCCGGTAGAGGAGCCGCACCCCCGCACCGGTCAGGCCGGCGACCAGGGCGGCCAACGACGGTGGACCGTCGGGCGGCGGCGGGCCCCCAGGAGCGGAGGCGGCCGCCGCCAGGGGCGCCGCGTCCCAGTGATCGGGATGGGCGGTGTAGTAGGCGGCATGGTCCTCGAAGGTACGCACGGCGGCGGGCCGGTCGTAGCGGAGGCCGGGGCGGGCGGCGCACCAGACCCCGGCGAACAGGATGCCCTGGGCCCACTCCAGGAACGCCTTGCCCACCGCCTCCTCCCAGGTGGCCCGGCACGCCGCCCCCAGGGCGATGCGGCGCCGCCCCTCCCGCCGGACCTCCCCGAACACGAGGGCGACGGGGTGCGGGCTGTAGGCGGGGGTGGCGTCCACCGCGGTGGCCCGCCCCGCCACGTCGGCCACCACGGCCTCGTACCGGGCGGGCAGCGCCACCCGCCGTCCCGGCAGGGACCAGTTCCACACCGTCATCAGGGCGTCGCGCTCGACCAGCTCCTGGGTGGCGCGCAGCAGGGCCTGGGGGCGGGACGGCGCGGCGGCCAGGCCCGACGACGTGACCAGGCCGTGCCCGGCCGGGTCGGCCAGCCCCACCAGGGCCCGGGGGACCGTCCAGCGGCGGTTGTCGGCCAGGTCCCACACGAAGGTGGTCGGCTGCTGGCGGTAGGCGGCGGCGAAGGGGTAAGCCGGCGACGCCCGCTGCTCCTCGCTGAACAGCGACCACGCCTCGAGGGGCAGGGACGGCTCCTCCTGGGCCACGGCCGGCAGCGGGCACACCGCCGCCTCCGGCGCGGGCCCGACGCTGGCGTGCCACACCCCCGGCACCTCGCAGCGAGCGGTGGGCAGCACCTCCACCCCGGGCACGATCCCGTGGCGGCGGCCGACCGCACGCTGGAGCAGGGCGGTCACCGCCCTGCCGCCGTGAGGCGCCGGCGCAGGACCACGCCCACCACGACGGCGACGGGTAAGGCCGCCAACTGCCCGTAGAGGACGAACCCGAGGGTGAACAGCTCGGCTGTGAAGACCACGGCGGTGGCCATCGTGAACCTCGCCGACCACCACCACGCCGGTCTCGGGGCGGCGCCGGCCCAGCCCAGCACGGCCCGCAGCCAGACCAGCCACGTCCCCACGATCGAGAGGACCAAGGCGGCCACGAGCACCCCGTCCGGGACGTTCTGCAGGCCGTCCGTGGTGCCCACCAGGCCGGCGAGGAACGCGGGGACCAGCCCCAGCAGCACCGTCACCGCCGCCGCCACGGTGAGGAGCCGGCGCCGCCCCGCTCCCAGCTCGCTTATCTCCGCCTCGCGGTGGACCGTCACGGCCGCCACCGTCGAGGCCGTGAGGGTCGTGACCAGGCAGCAGCAACAACAGCAACACGTGGGGGTGGCCGGGCCGGCGCCGGCCGCCGGCGGGTCGTCGAAGGGACCCGCCAGCCGCTCCAGCCTCACCTCTCGCCCTCCGCCCACGGGAGGCCCACGGGGCCGGCCGCGGGGCCGGCCGCGGGGTCGGCCGCCGACCCGCCGCCGCACCAAGCGCACCAGGGCAGGCGGAGCACGGCCTCGTCGACCGCCCGCCAGGTGGCCAGGTCGACGGCGACGGTGCGGTTGACCAGCCGGCTGGCGCCCGCCGCCGCCCGGGCCGCCTCCTCGGCGACGATGGCCGCCGCCGCCGGGGAGCGGGCGGCGGCCGGCTCGGGCGGCGGCCGGTCGTCGCCCCAGCGGGCGCTCACCCGGCCGGCCAGGCACCCCACGCACGCCGTCTGCCCGGGGACGACCATGGGCCCTACCGACACGGTGTGGTGGTAGGCGACGTCGGCCACCAGGTGGGGAACGCACAGCCCCGCCGCGGCGGCGGCCAGTTCGGCCAGGGTGGCGGTGGTGCGCACCAGCACCACCACGGCCGCATGGGCGGCCGCCTCGCGGCCGGCGACGGCGCCGGCGGGCACGAAGCCTTCGACCGCCGTGCCCACGAAGGCCCACGCCGCCGGGGCGGGCGAGGGGCCGCCGCCGGCCGCCGCCCGCACCGCTCCGGCCGTCGCCAGCTGGTCGACCACCTCGCCCGCCGGGGCCGACATGGCGGCCCGGTCGAGCCCGCCGGAGTGCCAGGCCGCCATCACCTCGGCCGCCACCGCCTCGGGCACGTCCGCCATCGTGTAGCGCAGGTCGGCGCCGGCGGTGAGCAAGAGGGCCCCGTCCGACCTCTCCAGCGTCCAGCCGGGGTGAGGCACGAGGCCGGGCCGGAGGGGGTCCACGACCGTATCCTTGCCGCCGTGCGCGCCAACCTGCCCGTCGCCGCGCTGGCGGCGATGCTGGCCGCCGCCACCGGCGCGGTGGCCGTGGTCCCCGAGCTGCGCACCCCTCGCCCCACCGGCGTGGCGGCGGCCGAAGCCACCACCCCCGTCTTCAGCCTGCGGCGGGCGCCGGGCGTGGTGGCGCGCCACGTCGCCGCCGCCCGGCTGAGCTCGACCCTCGACGGCCTGCTGGCCCAGCCGTCCCTCGGGCTCGCTCGCGACGGCACCTGCCTGGCGGTGAGCGATCCCGACGGCCGGACGGTCTACGCCCGCAACGTGGAGGCGGTCCTCATCCCCGCGTCGGCCATGAAGGTGGTCACGGGGGCGGTGGCGGTGGCCCGCCTCGGGGCCGACACCCGCTACGTCACCCCCGTCCGGGCGGCCGGGCCGCCCGAGGGAGGGGCGGTGGGCGACCTCTGGTTCGTGGGCAGCGGCGACCCCCTTCTGGCCACCGCCGACTTCGCCGCCACCGACGGCTGGTTGGGGCTGCCCCGGCCGGCCACCCCCATCGAGACCCTGGCCGACCGCATAGTCGACGCCGGCGTGCGCCGCATCGGCCGCGTCGTCGGCGACGAGAGCCGCTACGACACCCAGCGCTACGTCCCCACGTGGGAGCCGCACTACGCCACCACCCCCGAGGTCGGCCCCCAGAGCGCC
>DATLGZ010000179.1:0-1899 GCA_035540235.1 Acidimicrobiales bacterium
GCGCTACGTGCTGGTGGAGCGGTCGGCCCGCTGGCGGGAGCGGCAGGCGGCCCGGCTGCCGCTGGAGCCGGCGGGCATGGTCCTGGGGCCCATGGTGGTGGCCGACTCCGACCTCGGGCCCCAGCCGGTGGCGGGCATCGGCCCGCTGGTGACCACCCTGGCCGAGTTGCCGGTGGGACCCTTCGACGGGGTGGTGGTGGCCAACGAGCTGCTCGACAACCTCGCCTTCCGGCTGCTGCAGCGGGGGTCGGCCGGGGGTTGGTCGGAGGTGCGGGTCACGGCCGAGCTGGAGGAGTGCCTGGTGGAGGCGCCCGGCGCGGTGGCGGCCGAGGCGGAGCGGCTGGTGGGGGCGGCCGAGGTTCCCGCCGGGGCCCGCATCCCCCTACAGCACGCGGCGGCGGCTTGGCTGCGGGGCGCCCTGGCCAGCCTGCTGCGGGGCAGGGTGGTGGTGATCGACTACGCCGACACCACCCCGGCGATGGCTCGCCGCCCGTGGACCGACTGGGTCCGCACCTACCGGGGCCACGGCCGGGGCGGCGACCCCCTGCGCCACCTGGGCGAGCAGGACGTGACCTGCGAGGTGGCCGTCGACCAGCTGGCCGCCATCGCTCCCCTCGCCGCCAGCCGCAGCCAGGCCGAGTTCCTGCGGGCCTCCGGGCTCGACCAGTTGGCCGCCGACGCCCGCCGCCGGTGGGAGGAACGGGCCCACATCGGCGACCTCGAGGCCCTCAAGGCCCGCAGCACCGCGTCCGAGGCTGCCGCCCTCACCGACC
The DNA here is from genome assembly GCA_035540235.1 of Acidimicrobiales bacterium. Classification (GTDB taxonomy): domain Bacteria; phylum Actinomycetota; class Acidimicrobiia; order Acidimicrobiales; family AC-14; genus JBFMCT01. The sequence goes on from DATLGZ010000179.1 coordinate 774, forward strand.
CCACCGGCCTGGGCGCCTTCCGCGTCCTCGAGTGGACGACCGGTCGATGACTCGCCAGAGCGCGGGGATGGCGTGGATCAGACCGCGCGCAGGAGGCCGATCCCGAGGGTCAGCATTCCCACGGACAGCACCACCGCGCCGACGGGGGCCAGCACGATGATGCGGCCCGGCCGCTCCGCTCGCGGCCGGACAACCGACAGGAAGAAGGCGGCGGGCACGAGTATGGCGGCGATCGGGATGGCCGACCGGACCAACTGCTTCCACGCGTCGCCCAGGTCGGCGTAATCGACGAGGACGAGCGCCACCAACGACAGGAGGAGGATGACTCCGGCGTGGGCGTGCCAGCCGCCCACATGCGGGGTCGCAGCGGGTGGTCGTAGTAGGGGCTGCGGCGGAGCCACAGGGAGAGGATGCTCACGCCGCCCCCGACCACCGTGGGGAACACCACGAGCACGATGCCGGCCATGCGGATGCTCTCGTTCGACATGCGGAGGCCGCCTTTGTCGCCAATGGCACCACTGTGCCAGTGCGAAGATCGGAACAGGGAGCGCCCCTGTTGTCCACGCGGCGCCGCCACCGGCGAATAGGGTCGGCGGGATGTCCGACGCCATGCCCCCGCCGCCCCCGGCCGAGGAAGGTGACGAGCGGTGGCGGTACGGACCGCCGGGCGACACGCCTCCCGGTGCGGTCGAGTCGCACGCGGCGTGGTGGAGACGGGCGGTGGCCGTCATCCTCGACGGCCTGGTGCTGGGCGCCCCCATCGCCCTCATCGGCTTCCAGCTGGGCCTCATCCGCATCATCGAGACGGACAACATCGTCAACTACGAGACCGAGCCGGAGCTGCTCATCCTCCAGTTCCTGGCGGCCATGGCCTACGCCGCCCTCATGGACGGCAGCGCCCGGGGCGCGACGGTGGGCAAGATGGCCATGAAGATCCAGGTGCGGGACGCCCAGGTGGGCGGGCCCATCGGCCCGGCCCGAGCCGCCATCCGCCGGCTCATCTACCTGGGCCTGTTCTCCCTCTACGTCCTCCCCGGCGCCATCAACGCCCTCTCGCCGCTGTGGGACAAGCGGAGCCAGGCGTGGCACGACAAGGCGGTGCGCAGCGTCGTGCTGAACGCCGGGG
>DATLGZ010000180.1:0-2582 GCA_035540235.1 Acidimicrobiales bacterium
GACCGCCCTCCTCGGCCCGCCCACCCCTCTCCTGCTCGGCATCGAGGGCGTGAACGACTCGGAGAACCTGGGCAGCCTGTTCCGCAACGCCGCCGCCTTCGGCGTGGGCGGGGTGGTTCTGGACCCCACGTGCGCCGACCCGCTCTACCGCCGGTCGGTACGGGTGTCGATGGGCCACGTGCTCCGTGTGCCCTTCGCCCGCCTGCCGGCGTGGTCGGCGCTGGGCTCCGCCGGCTACGAGGTGATCGCCCTGACCCCGTCGCCCGACGGCGACGAGCTGGCCGGCGTGGCGCCGCCGGACGGTGGCCGCCCCCGGGCCGTGCTGGTGGGGGCCGAGGGCCCGGGCCTGTCGCCCGCCGCCCTGTCGGCCGCCGACCGCCGGGTGCGCATCCCCCTCGCTCCCGGCGTCGACTCCCTCAACGTGGCGACGGCGGCGGCGGTGGCCCTCCATCACCTGGCCGGGCCGCCGCCAGCAGGGCCAGGTCGGCGATGACGGGGCGGTGGTCGCTGCCCGGCCCCCGCCCCTCACGAACGCCCACCACCGCCAGCCCGGCCGTCACCAGCACGTGGTCGATGCGGAACAGCGGCGGCATGACCCGCCCACCCCGGGGCCAGGTGGTGGCCAGGCCCCGGCCCGCCTCCACGTGGGCGCTGCGCAACCCGGCCTCGGCCAGCAGGCGCCGGAAGGGGGCGTGGCCAGCGGTGGAGTTGAAGTCGCCGGCCACGATGGCCGGCGACGGCGAGGAGCGCACGGCCGCCCCCAGGTCGGCCAGCTGCGCCTTCCACACGGGTATCCACCGGCGGCGCATGGGCGCCTTGCAGTGGACGTTGAAGACCCGCACCTCCGTGCCGCCGACGTCGACCGTCGCCCTCACCATGGGGAGGCCGCCCGGCTCCCACGTCTCCCCTCCGCTGAGCGGCCACTTGCTCCAGATGCCGGCGCCGAACGAGCCGGGACGGGGGTCGACGTACGACCACGGGTAGCCGTCGAAGGCGCCCGCCGACTTGATCATGGCCAGGTGCTCGCTCGACAGCTCCTGCAGGAGCAGGATGTCGGCGTCGGCGGCAGCCAGCTCCTCGCCCAGCGGCGCCGAGTTGCGGCTGGGGAACCGCACGTTGGCGGTGACGACCCGGATGCGGGGGGCGCCCGCCGCCGCCGGGGAAAGCGGGCGGGGCCGGGCCAGCTCGGGCGCGGTCCACACCGCGTGGGCGGCGGCCACCGCCCCCGCCACCGCCACCAGCCCGGGGCGGCGCTCCCTCAGCCCGACGGCCGCCGCCCCCCACGCCGGCAGGTAGGCGAAGGGGGTGGCGGCGTTGGCCACCGCCAGCATCGGGTGGCGGTCCTCGCCGGCCAGGCGGGCGGCGGCGAGGGCGGCGAGGGGCGTGGTGACGGCCCACGCCGCCCGACCGAGCGGCGAGCGGGAGTGCGGCATCGGCCCATGATGGGCCACCCCGGCGGCCCAGTCGTAGTCGGCCGGCGTCTCGCCCGCGGCCGGGGTGCTAGGCCGCCGGGGCCGACACCGCGGTGCAGAAGGCGCAGCGGCTGGCGCCCTTGGGGATCGCGCTGAGGCACTCGGGGCAGTCCCGGGTGGTCGACTCCACCTCGGGTTCGGTCTTGCGCCGGGCCATGAGCCGGTTCAGGGGGCGCACGACGAAGAAGAACACCACCGCGGCTATCGACAGGAACGCGATCAGGCTGTTGAGGAACAGGCCGTACCGGAACGTGCTCTCGCTGATCGTGAGCTCCAGGTCGGCGAAGTCGGTGCTGCCGGGGATGGCCAGCAGCGGGGTGAACAGGTTCTCGACGGCCGAGGTGACGACCGCCCCGAAGGCGGCCCCGATCACCACCGCCACCGCCAGGTCGACGACGTTGCCGCGAAGCACGAACGCCTTGAACTCCTTGAGCATGCTGCCTCCCTCTCCGTCCCGTCCGCTCCGGGAAACGCGCTTCAACTATGGCGCTCCATGCGCTAACTTGCTCTTGTGAAAAGTTTCACAAGCCCTCCGAACGCCAACACCTACGATCGCCCCGTGGCGCCCGCCGCCTCGGGGCCGCCCAAGCTCACCAGCGAGCAGCTCAAGGTCGAGCAGGCCCGCACGCTGGCGTCGCCCCGCCGCCGCTACGGCATCGCCGCCCGGGGCCTGTTCGCCCTGCTCGACCTGTTCTACGGGCGGGCCCGCACGCTCTCGAAGTTCAAGGTGCTCGAGGTGGTGGCCCGCGTCCCCTACCAGGCGTGGGAGCACGTGGCCTACGTGGCCGTCACCCACCGCTACTCCCGGCCCACCTTCGCCCGGCGCATCTTCGAGCGGGTGCACGAGAGCCGCGACCAGCAGGACAACGAGCAGTGGCACCTGCTGATCCTCGAGGAGCTGGTCGACGGGTCGGGGCGGCGGGAGAGCTTCGTGCGCTACCGGCTGCTGCCCCAGGCCCTGGCCTTCTTCTACTACCACCTCTCGTGGCTGCTCTACGTGCTGCGGCCCCGCTGGAGCTACGGGCTCAACGCCGACTTCGAGGACCATGCCGAGCACGAGTACGCCCTCTACGTCCACGAGCACCCCGAGCTCGAAGAGGTGCCCTACGA
>DATLGZ010000181.1:0-1701 GCA_035540235.1 Acidimicrobiales bacterium
AGGAGGACCAGCGTGGGAATGCCCCGCACGCCGAAGCGGCGCTGGATCCCGGGAGCGTGGTCGACGTTGACCTTGACCAGCTTCACCCGGCCGGCCAGCTCGGCGGCCAGCGCCTCCAACGCCGGGCTGACCATGCGGCAGGGCCCGCACCACGGCGCCCACAGGTCGACCAGCACCGGAAGGGCGGCGCCGTCGGCGACGTCGGCGAAGGTGGCCTCGTCGGCGTCCACGACCCAGGGCAGGGGCTGGTGGCAGCGGCCGCAGCGGGGCGACCCCGAGGCGGCAGCGGGGACGCGGTTGCGCGTGCCGCACCCCGGGCAGGCCGTCGTCGGTTGCGCACCGCTCACGCCCGGTGCAACGGTCGAGCGGTTCGGTCTATGCCCTGGCCGCTCGCTTCCCTCACAGCTGTCCCGCAGGCGGCCCGCACGGCGGCGACGAGCTCGGCCGCCACCGCCTCGACGGCCGCCTCCACCGCGGGGGAGAGGCCGGCGCCGAGATCGCAGCTCTCCGCCTCGATGGCGTGGACCACCACGGTGGGCGGCAGCCGGCCCAGCGCCCGGGCCAGCTCGAGGGCGTCGGCGATGCCCACGCCGTGCGACGACCGGCGGCCGGCGCCGGCGACGCTGAGACAGGCGCCGGCGCCGGCGGTGGCGTCCAGGCGGTGCACGGTGCCGGGCGGGGCCCCCGAGCGGCAGGCGTCGACGACGTGCACCTCGGCGACCCCGGCGACGGCGTCGAGCAGGTGGAGCGGGTCGGTGCCGGCCACGATCGTCACGCCGGCCGTGCCCCCGACCGCCCGCTCCACCCGGCGGGCCACGGCCGGGCCGGCGCCGTCGTCGCCCCGGTCGGGGCTGCCCACGCCCACGACGGCCACGCTCGCCGCCCTCTGCGTCAACGGCCCTCCACCCGCAGGTCGAGGAAGTGGGTGGCGCAGGAGATGCAGGGGTCGTGGCTGCGGATCGCCTGCTCGCACTGGCGGGCCAGCTCGTCGTCGGGCAGGTCGAGGCGGGGCGCCACGAACCGCCTCAGGTCGTCTTCGATCTGGCCCTGGTTCTGCGAGGTGGGGGGGACGATGCGGGCGGCCTGGATGACCCCCTCCTCGTCGATGCGGTACCGGTGGTACAGCAGGCCCCGGGGCGCCTCGGTCGCCCCCCAGCCCTCGCCCGGGCGGGGCGGGACGTCCACGTACGGCGCGGCCGGCTCCCGGTAGGCCTCGATGAGGCGCAGGCCCTCCTCGCAGGCGTGCAGCACCTCCACGGCCCGCACCACGATGCTGCGGAAGGGGTTGTGGCAGGGGCCGTCCAACCCCGCCGCGGCGGCGGCCCCGCGGGCGGCGGGCGCCAGCTTGTCGCGGTTGAGGGCGAAGCGGGCGAGCGGCCCGGTGAGGTAGCGGCGGCCGTCGAGGCGGGCGTGCAGGGCCGTCGAGTGGGCCACCTGCTCCTCGACGACGTGGTCCTCGAAAGAGGCCACGTCGGCGTCGAGGCCGGTGCTCGAGCCGACCCGCCCGTCGAGCACGGCGTACTCGGAGGGGTGGCGGAGGGCGAGGAACAGGTAGTCGCCCTCGAAGTCGGGGGTGGGGAAGCCGCTCACCCACTCAACCGTGGCCAGGGCCGCCTCACGCGCCCACGCCAGCCGCTCGGCCAGCGGCTCCAACTCGTGGGCCGTGGGCGCCCGGTAGAACCCGCCCACCCGCACATTGAC
>DATLGZ010000182.1:0-4482 GCA_035540235.1 Acidimicrobiales bacterium
CCCCCGCTGGGCCGCCCTCGACGCCCTCCGCCAGGACCCTCCCGACCGGTCTTGACCCATCCCGGGGCCGCCCGGGCCGGGACGACCAGCCTCGGCTAAGCTGGCTCGCTCGATGGCCGTTCCCAAGAAGAAGACGTCGAAGGCCAAGAGCCGCAGCCGCCGGGCTGGGGCCTGGAGCCTTCGCGCGCCCGCCCGCAGCACGTGCCCGCAGTGCCGCAAGGCCAAGCTGCCCCACGTGGTGTGCGGCAACTGCGGCTGGTACGGCGGACGCCAGGCCATCCTCGTCGACTAGTGCCGCGGCCATCGCCGGCCCGGCCGGCCTGCGTGGCCCGAACGCAGTGGCCCGCCGCGAGCGCCACGCGATGACCAGGCTTCCCATCGCGGTCGACGTCATGGGCGCCGACCGGGGGCCGGCGGAGATCGTGGCGGGGGCCCGCCAGGCGGCCGAGGAGCACGGCATCCCGGTGGTGCTGGTGGGCCGGCCCGACGCCCTGGCCGACCTCGACACCGGCGGCCTGCCCGTGCTGGCCGCGTCCGAGGTCGTCGAGATGCACGACGACCCCGCTGCCGCCATCCGCCGCAAGCGAGACGCCTCGGTGGTGCGGGCGGCGGAGGCGGTGCGCGACGGCGCGGCGGGGGCCATGGTGAGCGCCGGCAACACCGGGGCGGCGGTGGCCAGCGCCCTGCTGCGGGTCGGGCGGATCACGGGCGTGCAGCGGCCCTGCATCGCCACCGTGCTGCCCCGGCCCGGTTCCGGCACGCCGCCCACGATCCTCGTCGACTCGGGGGCCAACGCCGAGTGCGCGCCGGGCTGGCTCGCCCAGTTCGGGCAGATGGGGGCGGTCTACGCCGCCGCCCGCTTCGGCATCGAGCCGCGGGTGGGCCTCGTCTCCATCGGCGAGGAGCCCACCAAGGGCACGGCCCTGGTCAAGGAGGCCCACGCCCTCATGGCCGAGCCGGCGACCTTCGCCGGCACGGGCGGCACCTTCATCGGCAACGTCGAGGGCCGCGACGCCCTGACCGGCGCCGTGGACGTCATGGTCACCGACGGCTTCACCGGCAACGTCCTGCTCAAGACGCTGGAGGGAGGCGTGAGGGTCATGGTCGACGCCGTGCTGGCGGCCATGGGCTCGACGCCCGAGACCAAGGCCGCCTCCGACCTGCTGGTGCCCGCCCTGCTGCCCCTCTACGCGGAGATGGACCCCGACACCTACGGGGGCGCCATGCTGCTGGGCGTTGACGGCGTGTGCATCATCAGCCACGGGAAGTCGACGGCCCGGGCCATCGTCAACGCCGTGCGCCTCGGGGCCGACATGGTGGAGACCGACCTGGTGGGGCGGCTGCGCAGCGTGGTGGAGCGGGCACGCAAGGAGCCGGAGCCGGCGTAGCGCCGGGGTGGCCCTTTCACAAGCGCACAAGCGGGCGGTTCGGTACAGTGCGCCCGTCCGATCCGCGACGTTCGGGAGGGTGGGCCATGTCCCCGATCGACCTCGAGAGTGGCCCCCTGGGCCGGCCGCAGGTGCTCCAGCTCATCCAGGAGCGGCTGGCCGAGATCCTGGAGATCGACCCGTCGGAGATCAGCGAGGGGGCCTCGTTCACCGACGACCTCGACGCTGACTCGTTGGCGCTCATCGAGCTGGTCGAGGCGCTGGAGGCCGACCTCGGCTCCCGCCGGGCCGGCTTCCGCATCGAGGACGAGGACCTGGAGGACCTCAAGACGGTCAGAGACGCCGTGGATTACGTCGTCGACCGGGTGGGCGACGACCAGGCGGGCGAGGCGGCGCCATCCTGAGCGAACTTCCCGCGGCGGAAGGGCTGAGCGAGCGCCTGGGGTGGGAGTTCGAGGATCCTGAGCTGCTGCGCCGGGCCATGGCCCACCGGTCATGGTGCGCGGAGAACCCCGGCACCGGCTCCAACGAACGGCTGGAGTTCCTGGGCGACGCCGTGCTGGGCCTGATCGTGACCGCTCACGTCTACCGCACCTACCCCGACCTGCCCGAGGGCCAGCTGGCCCAGGTGCGGGCAGCGGTGGTCAACGCCGCCACCCTGGCCGAGGCGGCCGAGGAGCTCGACCTCGGCGCCCACCTGCTGCTCGGGAAGGGCGAGGACGCCTCCAGCGGGCGGGAGAAGCCCACGATCCTGGCCGACGCCATGGAGGCGGTCATCGGCGCCGTTTACCTCGACGGGGGCTGGGCCGCCGCCGAGATCCTCGTGCTGGGCATGCTGGGTGAGCGCATCGCCGAGGCGGCGGCCGGGCCCGGCGCCAGCGACTACAAGACCCGGCTCCAGGAGCTGGCCGCCCACCGGTTCGAGGAGCTGCCTCGTTACGACGTGGAGGGCGACGGCCCCGACCACGCCAAGCACTTCACCGCCACCGTGGTCCTGCGGGGCAGGGCGCTGGGGATCGGCCACGGAAGGTCCAAGAAGCAGGCGGAGCAGGCGGCGGCCCGGGTGGCATGGAACGTCCTGTCGGAGGCGGCCGCAGGGGAGGGGCCTCCAGGCGACCAGCTTGCTTGAGCGACGGTTGGTTCGACAACGGCTGGTTCGACAAGGGCTGGGTGGAGAAGGGCGGGGTGGAGGACACGGTGCCTGAGCTGCCCGAGGTCGAGACGATCAAGCGCGACCTCGAGAAGGAGGTCGTCGGCAAGCGCATCCGCCAGGTGGAGGTCACCGGCATGCGGTCGATCCGGCGCCACCCCAACAAGAAGCACTTCATCGGCAAGCTGGAGGGCCGCAAGGTCACCTCCGTCGAGCGGCGGGGCAAGTACCTGCTGGTGAGGCTGGAGGGGGGCGACGTGCTGGTCGTCCACCTGGGGATGAGCGGGCAGCTGCTCAAGGCCAAGGGCGGCCCCAAGGACCCCGCCCCCAAGCACACGCACGTGGTGGTCACCTTCACCCAGGGCGGCGCCCTGCGTTTCGTCGACCCCCGCACGTTCGGTGAGCTGTTCGTCACCACCCCCGACGAGCTCGAGGAGCAGGTGCCGGAGCTGGCCCACCTGGGCTTCGACCCCCTCAGCGACCAGATGTCGTGGAACCGCTTCGGCGATCTCCTCCATGCCCGCAAGACCAAGCTGAAGCCGCTGCTGATGGACCAGAGGTTCGTGGCCGGCCTCGGCAACATCTACAGCGACGAGATCCTGTGGGCCGCCGGCCTCCGCTACGACCGGTCGTCGGACCGGCTGACGTCCCAGGAGGTGCGCCGGCTGTGGCGGGCCATGATCGAGACCCTCCAGGACGCGGTGAAGCACCGGGGTTCGTCACTCTCGGACGAGCAGTACGTCGACCTCTACGGGAAGATGGGCGAGTACCAGAAGGAGCACAAGGTCTACGACCGCGAGGGCCAGGCCTGCCGCCGCTGCCGGTCCACCATCGCCAAGGTCAAGGTCAACGGCCGCTCTTCCTTCCTCTGCCCCCAGTGCCAGGTCTAGAGGGGCCAGGTCCAGGGGTCGGAAGCCGCCGTCACGCCCGGATGGCGGCGCTGTGGCCGGCGCCCGCCGAGATGGCGGTCACGTTGTCGAGGCCCGGCACCCGCAGGGGACGGAGCGAGTCGTAGGGGGAGCCGCTGCCCAGCTGGCCGACGGCATTCCAGCCCCACGCCCACACTGTGCGGTCCCGGCCCAAGGCCAGGCTGTGGTAGCCGCCGGCCGCCACCGCTGAGGTGGGGGGGACGGCGACGGGCGGGATCTGCCAGCTCCACCCACGGGTGGCGGTGGAGCCGTCGCCCAACTGGCCGGCGGCGTTCCACCCGGCGCTGCGCACCGTACCGTCCACGGCGAGGGTGAGGGTGTGGTAGGCGCCGGCCGAGGCGGCGAGGGTGCGGTCGTGCTGGTTCTGGAGTTGACCAACGCCGTCCCAGCCCCAACCGGCGAGCGTGCCGACGGCGTCGATGCCCAGGCTGTGCAACCCTCCCGCCGAGGTGGTGATGGCGGCATTGGCGTAGCCATGGCCCGGGAACCGGGGTGACTGGACGGGCCGGTGACGGTCGGTCGTGGTCCCGTCGCCGAGCTGGCCCACGGCGTTCCATCCCCACGCCCACGGCGAGCCCTCCTCCCGAACGGCGAGGCTGTGGTACAGCCCGGCGGAGATGGTGACGACGGCATTGAGGTCGCTGATGGCCACCGGGCGGTGGCGGTCGACGGTGGTCCCGTCGCCCAGCTGGCCCACCGCGTTCCATCCCCAAGCCCACACCGTGCCGTCCCCGCTCAGGGCGAGGCTGTGCAGGCCGCCGGCGGAGACGGCCACCACTCCCTCCAGGCCGGGGACCTTCACCGGCGTGCGCCGCTCGACGGTGGTCCCGTCGCCCAGCTGGCCCACCGCGTTCCACCCCCACGCCCACACCGTCCCGTCGCCGCGCAGGGCGAGGGTGTGGTAGCCACCGGCCGACACCGAGACGACCCCCGACAGGCCGGGGACCCTCACCGGCGTGCGCCGCTCGACGGTGGTCCCGTCGCCCAGCTGGCCCACCGCGTTCCACCCCCACGC
>DATLGZ010000183.1:0-3217 GCA_035540235.1 Acidimicrobiales bacterium
CGGCGAGGATGGCCCCCACCGCCGCTGGCGGCACGGGCCGGGCCAGGAGGGCGGCCCGGGGCTCGTGGCTGGCCGGGCGGCCCAGGATGGCGGCGGCCAGGGCGAGGAAGAAGACGATCACCGCCTCGAGGTTGAAGTAGACGGTGTAGGCGAGGATCTCGGTGGTGAAGGAGAACACCCGGGTGAAGCCGACCACGAGCGTGTTCACCAGGAAGCCGGCGGCGAAGAAGGCCCACGCCCGCCACGCCCCTCGCCAGCGCAGGATGGTGAAGGCCACGACCGCCACCAGCAGCACGTGGGCCGCCACCGCAGCGGCGGCCAGGGCCGGCGGCACGGGCGCGCCGCGGGGGACGTAGACGCCCAAGAGGTTGGGGACGAAGACCCGCGACCACAGGATGCCGGCGTAGCGCAGGGCCACCGCCGGCCCCCCGTCCACCTGCAGGTGGGAGGGGTAGTGGCTCACGTAGACCCACCCGAGCACGCCGGCGACGGCGGCGTAGAGCGCCCACACCCACCAGTCCTTCACCGCCTCGGCGACCGACTGGCGCAGCGGCCGCTCGGGATCGACGAGCAGCACGGTGATCAGCACCAGGTACACGGGCACGAAGATCGGCTTTATGTAGAAGAGGAGGCCGAGGCCCACGCCGGCCAACGACAGGGCCAGCCAGGGCCACGCCCGGGAGCGGTACCACCGCAGGTAGGCCCACACGGCCAGCAGCGACAGGAGGGTGGCCGGCACCCGGTCGAGACCGGACGCCCACCACTGCGTGACCCCCACGTGGACCATGGAGAAGCCGAAGGCGAGCGTGAGCAGGTAGGTGCCCGGGCGGGAACCGAACAGCTCGGCCAGGATCCGGTGGAACAGCACCAGGCACAGGGCGAAGCCGGCCAGCAACTGGGCCTGAGCGGCCGGGAAGGAGAACCCGAAGGCTCGCTGCTGCACCCAGTCGCCCAGCCGGTGGCCGGGGGCGAAGTGCCCCGACGTGGGCTCCATCAGGTACGACACGGAAAGGCTCGAGAGCTGCGCCTGGCGGAGGTTCTTCAGGTCGTCCCAGACGAACCCGCTGGCGGAGTTGAGGACGGCCAGCGAGAGGACGGGCAGGGCCACGGCGGCCGCCAGCGCCGCTCCCCGGCCCAGGGGTGACAGGTGGACCGGTGCAGGTGCCGCCGGCTGTGGCCGCACGGCCCCGGGCGGCAGCCGCCCCCGGCTGGTGGGACGGCGGGCCACCACGGCCAGGGCGGCCCAGGCGGCGACGGCGAGCACGGCGGCGGCCCCGGCGGCCACGGAGCGGGCCACGCCGCTAGCGAGCGGGGCCCCGGCAGCGCTGCATTCGCGCCGAACCTACTGGCTGCCGCGCCGGCCGGTGCGCTCCTGGAGGTCGTCGATGCGCTTGGACGCCTCGGACTTGGTGAGGCCGTCGGGCACCTCCTCGCCCGCCTCGTGGGCGAGCGTCGACAGGTAGGACGCCTGGGGACCGGTCATGGGCTCGTCGCCGGTGAGCCAGTCGTCGGGGTCCTTGGCGGGGTTGGGCGTCGGTGTGTCGGTCATGGCCCCGTCCTACCCGGCCGCCGCCTCGGACGAACCCGTGTTCGGCGGTGGCGAGACGCGGCGGCGAGGGCCTCGACGGCCGCCGCCAACCCGCCGGCCGAGGCGGCGGCCGCCCTCTGGCGGGCCGCCCCGTTCCCCCCGGCCAGGACGGCTGAGACCAGCTCCCGCACCGCCGGCCCGTCCCCCACCTCGTCCAGGGCCTGGCCCACGTGGTCGAGCAGCCGCTCGACGGCGACCGCCGCCGGCACGGCCGCGCCCGCCACCAGGTCGATGAGGGTCCCGTCGAGGCCGTGGCGGGCCGCCCGCCACTTGGCCGCCCGCAACAGCTCGCCAGCCAGCGCCGGCACGGGCCGGCCCTCCTCCGCCTCCCGGGCGGCGGTGCGGGCCACCGCCCGCACCAAGCCGGCCAGCATCACCGCGTCGTCGACGGTGAGGCAGGCGTCGGCGATGCGGAACTCCAGCGTCGGGTACCGGGCCGACGGGCGCACGTCCCAGTAGAGGAAGCTGGCGTCGGGCAGGGCGCCGGCCCGGGCCAGCGCCGCCACCAGGGCGTCGTAGCCGGCCCGGTCGCCCAGCGGCTCGGGCATCCCCGTCAGCGGCCACGAGGACCACACCTGGGTGCGGTAGCTGGCGTAGGTGGTGTCGGCCCCCATCCAGAACGGCGAGTTGGCGGTGAGGGCCAGCAGCGTCGCCAGCCACGGCCGGCAGCGGTCGAGGACGGCGATGGCGAGGTCGGGGTCGGCGATGCCGACGTGGACGTGGCACCCGTTGACGAGCTGCTCGCGGGCGGTCAGGCCGAACTCCTCGTCGAGGAAGCGGTAGCGCTCCTTGGTCGGGTTCACCCGGCTGTCCCGCCACGAGGCGGTGGGGTGGGTGCCGGTGGGCAGCACCCGGCACCCCGCCTCGGCGGCCGCTGCCACCAGCGCCTGGCGCAGCCGCACCAGCTCGTGGCGGACGCCGGCCAGCGTGCGGCACACCATCGTGCCGGTCTCCAGCTGCGCCAGGTTGAGCTCGGGCTGCACGTCGTCGCCCAGGCGGCGGCGGGCGCCGGGGAGCAGCCGGCGGGCGTCGGGGCGCAGCTCCCCGGTGGCGGCATCGACGATCGAGAACTCCTCCTCGACACCCAGGGTGAAGTCGGCGGCGGTCGGGGCCACGAGGGTGCCCTATCCCCGGGGGCGCCCCCGCACATCAGGCCGGGGCCGGCCCGGGCGCCCCCGCGCCCTAGACTCGCGGCGAGTGGCCACGTGAGCGAGTTCACCGTCACCCACGTCGCCCCCGCCGAGGGTCTCCAGGCGTGGCACGCCCCCGACCCGTCCGTCCCGGCGGTGGCCGACGTGCAGGCCGGCGTGCAGCTGCAGCTCCTCGAGCGGCGCGGCGCGTGGGCCAGGGTGCTGTTCTCCAACGGCTGGGCGGCCTGGGTGGACGGCCGCCGCCTGGTCGACGCCGCCCGGCCCGAGCCGCCGCCGGCGGTGGTCGGGCCGGTAGCGCCGGCGGCGGGGGTCGGGCCGGCAGCGCCGGCGCCGGGGGGCGAGCCGGGGCCGGCGGTGGCCGACGAGCCGGTGCCGGCGCAGCTTGTCTGGGACGAGCCGGTGCGGGAGCGGCCTGTCTGGGACGAGCCCGAGCCAGCGGTGGCCGACGAGCCGGTGCGGGCGGCCGACGAGCCGGTGG
>DATLGZ010000184.1:0-12747 GCA_035540235.1 Acidimicrobiales bacterium
ATGCGGGTGTCGTACGCCCCCAGGTCGCCCGAGTAGTCGACACGCAGCTCGCCGTCGCCGGCGGCCAGGGCGGCGAACAGCCGCCCCAGCCGCTCGGCCAGAGGCAGGTAGGGCTTGATGGCGTCGGCCGCCTCGGCGGCGTCGACGTTGACGGCGTAGGGCACGAAGTCGCCGGCCAGGGCCAGGACCACCTGGTCGGCGATGGCCTCCCCCGCCTTGTCCTGGGCCTCGCGGGTGCTGGCGCCGAGGTGGGGCGTGACCACCACGCCCTCCAGCCCGAACAGGGGCGACTCGGTGCACGGCTCCTTGGCGAAGACGTCGATGGCCGCCCCCGCCACCGTGCCGGCGGCGACGGCGTCGGCCAGCGCCTGCTCGTCGATGATCCCGCCCCGGGCGGTGTTCACGATGCGCAGCCCCGGCTTGGCCTTGGCCAGCAGCTCGGCGTTGACCAGCCCCATGCTGGCCGGGCTCTTGAGCAGGTGGACGGAGAGGAAGTCGGCCTGGCGGATGAGGTCGTCGAGCTCCAGCAGCTCGATGCCCAGCTTGCGGGGCCGCTCCGGCGCGATCCACGGGTCCCACGCCACCACCCGCAGGCCGAAGGCGGAGGCCCGCTGGGCCACCAGGGTGCCCACCCGGCCCAGGCCGAGCAGCCCCAGCGTCTTCCCGTAGAGCTCGACGCCCGCCCACTTGGAGCGGGCCCACTGCCCGCCCTTGAGCGAGGCGTTGGCCTGGGGGATGTTGCGAGCCTGGGACAGCAGCAGGGCCATGGTGTGCTCGGCGTTGGACACCACGTTGGAGAGCGGGGCGTTGGCCACCATCACGCCCAGGCGGGTGGCCGCCTCCACGTCGACGTTGTCGATCCCCACTCCCGCCCGCCCCACGATGACCAGGTCCTGACCAGCCTCCAGCACCTCGTAGGTGACCTTGGTCTCGGAGCGGACGACCAGGGCGTGCGCCCCCGCCACCGCCTCGAGCAGCTCGGCGGGGGGCAGGCCCAGCCGCACGTCCACGTCGTGGCCCGCGTCGCGCATGCGGGCCAAGCCCCGCTCGGCCAGCACCTCGGTGACCAGCACCCGGGCCACGGCCGCCGTCAGCTCCCCAGGAGGCGGGCCAGGCGGTCGAGGCCCTCCTCCAGCTGCTCGTCGCCCAGGGCGTAGGACAGGCGGGCGTAGCCGGGGGCGCCGAAGGCCTCGCCCGGCACGATGGCGACCTTGGCCCGCTCCAGCACCCGCGACGCCAGCTCCAGCGTGGTGTCGCCCAGGTCGCCGCCCAGCGCCTTCCGGAACGACGGGAAGGCGTAGAAGGCGCCCTCCGGCTCCTGGCAGGTCACGCCAGGCAGAGCCGACAGCAGCTCGTGCATGCGGCGGCGGCGGCGGTCGAAGGCGTCGCGCATGGCGGCCACGCAGCCCATGTCCCCCGTCACCGCGGCCAGGGCGGCCCGCTGGCACACGTTGGCCACGTTGGACGTGGCATGGGACTGGAGGTTGGTGGCGGCCTTCACCACGTCGGGAGGGCCGATCATCCAGCCCACCCGCCAGCCGGTCATGGCGAACGTCTTGGCCACCCCGTTGACGACCACGCAGCGGTCGGCCAGCTCGGGCACCAGCGCCGGCATGGAGGAGAAGACGGCGTCGCCGTACACGAGGTGCTCGTAGATCTCGTCGGTGACCACCCACAGGCCGTTGGCCGCCGCCCACCGGCCCACGGCCTCCACCTGGGCGGGCGGGTAGACCGCCCCCGTCGGGTTGGACGGCGACACGAACAGCAGGACCTTGGTGCGGGGCGTGCGGGCCGCCTCCAGGGCCTCCACCGAGGCCCGGAACCCGGTGGTCTCGTCGGTGGGGACGGGCGCCGGCACCCCGCCCGCCAGGCGGATGGCCTCGGGGTAGGTGACCCAGTAGGGCGCCGGCACCAGCACCTCGTCGCCAGGGTCGAGCAGGGTGGCGAAGGCGTTGTAGACGGCTTGCTTGGCCCCGTTGGTGACGAGCACCTGGCCGGCCTTCACCCGGTAGCCCGAATCGCGCCCCGTCTTGTCGGCCACCGCCTCCTTGAGCTCGGGCAGCCCGCCGGCGGGGGTGTAGCGGTGGTTGCGGGGGTCGGAGCAGGCCTCGACGGCGGCGGCCACGATGTGGGCAGGGGTGGGGAAGTCGGGCTCACCGGCGCCGAAGCCGATGACGTCCTCCCCCGCCGCCCTGAGGGCCTTGGCCTTGGCGTCGACGGCGAGGGTGGCCGACTCCTCTATGGCCCCGACCCGGCGGGAGACGCGGGCAGACTGTGTCGCAGGCCCTAGCTTCGATGTCACGGCCGAAGATCGTTGCACAAGTTCCGAGGAGCCCCCCATTCCCGAGATCCCCGACATCCGTCTCCCCGCCGACCTCCGCCCCGCCGACGGGCGCTTCGGCAGCGGGCCCTCCAAGGTCCGGCCCGCAGCAGTCGAGGCCCTGGCCGCCTCCGCCTCGTCCTACCTGGGCACGAGCCACCGCCAGGAGCCGGTGCGGGCCGTGGTGCGCCGGCTGCGCCAGGGCCTGGCCGAGCTGTTCGCCCTGCCCGAGGGCTACGAGGTGGCCCTCGGCAACGGCGGAGCCGCCTGCTTCTGGGACATCGCCACCTTCTGGCTGATCGAGCGCCGCAGCCAGCACCTCGTCTTCGGCCAGTTCTCCTCGACCTTCTCCAAGATCGCCGCCGCCGCACCGCACCTGGAGGAGCCCGAGGTCATCACCTCTGAGTACGGCGCCCACCCCGACCCCCGGCCCTCGGCCGGCGTAGATCTCTACGCCCTCACCCACAACGAGACGTCGACGGGCGTGGCGATGGAGGTGCGGCGGCCCGAGGGCGCGGGCGGCGCCCTGGTGGCGGTGGACGCAACGTCGGCGGCGGGGGGCATGCTCGTCGACCCCGCCCACTTCGACGCCTACTACTTCGCCCCCCAGAAGTGCTTCGCCTCCGACGGCGGCCTGTGGGTGGCATTGCTCTCGCCCGCCGCCCTCGATCGCTGTGCCCGCCTGGTGGCGGAGGGACGGTGGTCGCCCGCCATCCTCAGCCTGCCCGCCGCCCTGGAGCAGAGCCGGCTCAACCAGACCTACAACACCCCCGCCCTGGCCACCCTGGCCCTCTTCGCCGACCAGCTCGAGTGGATGCTGGGCAACGGGGGCCTCAAGTGGGCCGCCGACCGGTCGGCGGCGTCCACCTCCACGGTGTACGAGTGGGCCGAGCGCTCGTCCTACGCCCGGCCGTTCGTGGCCGACCCGGCCCACCGCAGCCCGGTGGTGGCCACCGTCGACATCGACGACGGGGTGGATGCGACGGTGGTCTCCAAGGTGCTGCGGGCCAACGGCATCGTCGACACCGACTCGTACCGAGGGCTCAAGCGCAACCAGCTGCGCATCGCCTGCTACCCGGCGGTGGACCCCGAGGACGTGGCCGTGCTGGTCGGCGCCATCGACTACGTGGTGGGGGCGATGCCCTGAGCGGCGGCCCAGACTGCATCATGGGGGCGCATCCCCCGCCCAAGGAGCCCCAGACCGATGAAGCGAATCCTGGCCGCCGCCGTCCTCGTCCTCCTGACCGGAGGCGGCGCCGCCGTCGCCCTGGCCCAGCCGGGAGACCGCCCCGGCCCGCGGGCGGCCGGCCGTGAGTGCCTGACGGAGGCGCGCCAGGCCGACCCGGGCGCAGACCGCGCCGCCATCCGGGCCGCGGTCAAGGCGTGCCTCGAAGAGCACGGCGTCTCCCGGGGACGCCACCACACCGACGAGCGCCGGCAGGAGGCCAGGGCGTGTATGGCCGAGGCGCGAGCGGAGCGGGACGGCAGGAAGGCCGGGCCCGAGGCCCGGGCTGCGTTGCGGGCCTGCCTGGAGGCGGCCGGCATCGCCCCGCCGCTCACGGCCGACCAGCAGGCGCGGCGAGCGCAGCTGCGGGCGTGTATGACAGAGGCCCATGCCGACCACGCCGGCGACCGTCCCGCCCTGCGGGACGCGGTGCGGGAGTGCCTGGCCGGCTGACGGGCGGGCCCCTACAGCCCGGGCCGCGCCGCGCCGACACCGGAGGGTGTGAGCGATGCGGCGGACGTACCCGTGGAGGCGCCCCGACCGGGGCCTGACCTCGACGCGCTGTACCGCCGGCTCCACCCCGCCCTGCTGCGGCACCTCAGCGCCGCCCACGCATGGCAGGCGGAGGACATCGCCGCCGACGTGTGGGCCGAGGTGGCCGCCGGCCTGGCCCGCTTCGAGGGCGACGAGGACGCATTCCGGGCCTGGTTGTTCACGCTGGCCCGCCGCCGGCTGATCGACAGCTACCGGCGGGCCGGCCGCCGCCGGGCCGAGCCCCTGCCCGACGAGGTGATGGGCGCGGCGGCGGACCGGCCGGAGGACGACGTGGTGGCCCGCCTGTCGGGCGAGGCGGCCATCGCCCGACTCCACCGCCTTCTCCCGGCCGACCAGGTCCGGGTGGTGCTGCTGCGGGTGGTGTGCGGGCTGTCGGTGGAGGAGGTGGCGGCGGTGACGGGCAAGCAGCCCGTCAACGTGCGGGTCATCCAGCACCGGGCCCTGCGCCGGCTCGCCCGCCGGCTCGGCCCCCAGCGCCGGGCGTCCTAGGCGGGCGTCCCGGGCAACTAGGACGCGTTTCCGCTCAAGTCGGAAGTGTGTAACGCCGATAAGGGGGCCGACGGTTAGGGGGCCACGTGCCCCTGGCGGGGCGCGCCAAGGAGCTCGAGTGGGAGGGGTACCCGTGCACCGTCTTCGCCGCCGCCTGGCGGCCGCCACCGTCGCCTGCCTGCTGGCGGGCGGCGTGGCCGCCGCCCCGCTGTCCGCCCAGACCGGCGTGGGCGCCGGCGGCTACGTGGTCGTCGGCCAGCACGAGCTCGACCTCGGTCTCGTCCAGAGCATCCAGTCGGCGCTGCGCAGCCAGTTCGTAGGGGTCGAGGTGGGGGTCGTCCGGGGCCGCCTCGTGCTGTCGGGCTACGCCTCGCCCGGCGCCCACTCCGCCGTGCTCGCCATCGTGGGCCAGCTGCTCCAGAACCCCGTGCCCGTGCCCATCGCCCTCGACGTGGTCGGCCCCGGCCTGGGCCTCCCGCTGCCCCTCCTGGTGCTGGGGGCGGAGGTGGAGGTGCCCGACCTCAGCGGTGTGGTCGCCGCCCTGGGCGTCGTGGACAAGATCAGGATCGCCCGGTAGGGGGGACGAGGCGGGTGGCGGCGAAGGAGCCGTGGGGGATCGCCGCCACCCCGCCTCACCGGCCCGGGTCAGCCGCCGGACTGGTCCTGGATCCTCGCCTTGCCGGCCGAGATCCACGGCATCATGGCCCGCAGCTCGGACCCGACCTTCTCGATGGGGTGAGCCTGGGCCTGGCGGCGGAACTCGTTGAAGCGGGGGCGGCCGTTGCGGTTCTCGGCGACCCACTCCTCGGCGAAGCGGCCGTCGCGGATCTCGTCGAGGATGCGGCGCATCTCCGCCCGGGCGCCGTCGTCGATGATGCGCGGCCCGCGGGTGTAGTCGCCGTACTCGGCGGTGTCGGAGATCGAGAAGCGCATGCCCGAGATGCCGTGCTCGTACATGAGGTCGACGATCAGCTTCAGCTCGTGCAGGCACTCGAAGTAGGCGACCTCGGGCTGGTAGCCGGCCTCGACCAGCGTCTCCCACCCGGCCTGCACCAGCGATGTCACCCCGCCGCACAGCACGACCTGCTCGCCGAACAGGTCGGTCTCGGTCTCCTCGTCGAAGGTGGTCTCCAGCACCCCCGCCCGGGTGGCCCCGATGGCGTGGGCGTAGGCGAGGGCCAGGGCCCGGGCCTTGCCCGACTCGTCCTGGGCCACGGCGATGAGGGCGGGCACGCCCCCGCCGGCGTCGAACTCCCGCCGCACCAGGTGGCCGGGGCCTTTGGGGGCGACCATGCCCACGTCGATCCCCGCCGGCGGCTTGATCAGCCCGAAGCGGATGTTGAACCCGTGGGCGAAGAACAGGGCGTCGCCGTCGACCAGCTGGCCGGCGATCTCCGCCTCGTAGACCTTCTGCTGCTCGGTGTCGGGCAGCAGCATCATCACCAGGTCGGCCTCGGCCGCCGCCTCGGCGATGGTGGTGACCCGCAGGCCGGCCGCCTCCGCCTTGGCCCACGACGACGAGCCCTCGCGCAGGCCGACCCGCACGTCGACCCCCGAGTCGGCCAGGTTGCGGGCGTGGGCGTGTCCCTGGGACCCGTAGCCGATGACCGCCACCTTGCGGGAGGCGATGAGGCTGGGGTCGGCGTCCTTCTCGTAGTAGGCGGTCGCCATCGTTCTCCTTGTGTCCGGCCCTACCCGACGCGCCCGAGGCTACGCAGGCGGGGCGCCTGGCGCTCCAGCTTGGGCAGGGCGATGCGGCCCGTGCGCTGCAGCTCGACGATGCCGTAGGCCCGCATGAGCTCCTCGAAGTCATCGAGCTTCGACGGCGGGCCGGCCAGCTCCACCGTCATGTCGCCGTGGCCGACGTCGACGATGCGCCCCTCGAACACCTGGACCAGCTCGATGACCTGGCCCCGCATGCCGGCCTCGGCCCGCACGGTGCAGATCATCAGCTCCCGCTCGACCGAGTCGTCGGGGTGCAGCTCGGTGATCTTCACCACGTTGATCAGCTTGAAGAGCTGCTTGGTGATCTGCTCCAGGGGCGCCGACTCCACGTCGACGACGATGGTGATGCGGCTGAAACGCTCGTCGTCGGTGGGGGCGACGGCCAGCGAGAAGATGTTGAACCCGCGGCGGGCGAACAGCCCCGCCACCCGGGCCAGCACGCCGGCCTTGTTCTCGACCAGCACCGACAGGATGTGGTGGGCAGGAGGGGCCATCAGCGGCACCTCTCGCACGCGAGTGTGCAGAAATACTCCATATGTGAGCTTTTTTGCACAATGACCGGACGAAGCGGCGTGTCCATCAGTGGCCTCCCGGGCCCTGGTCGGGGCCGAGGATGATGTCGTCGTTGGACGCCCCCGCGGGGACCATGGGGTAGACCTTCTCCTCCGAGTCGACCCGGAAGTCGATGACCACGGGCCGGTCGTCGATGGCGTTGGCCTTCTCGATGGCGGGCAACACCTCGTCGGGGTGCTCGACCCGCAGGCCGACGCAGCCCATGGCCTCGGCCCACATCTTGTAGTCGGGCAGGTCGGGCGACAGGTAGACCTCGCTGTAGCGCTCCTCGTAGAACAGCTCCTGCCACTGGCGGACCATGCCCAGGTAGGCGTTGTTGAGGATGGCGACCTTGATGGGGATGCGCTCGGAGGTGGCGGTGACCAGCTCCTGGGCCGTCATCTGGAAGCAGCCGTCGCCGTCGACCGCCCACACCGTCTTGCCCGGCTGGCCGACCTTGGCCCCGATGGCGGCGGGCACCGCGAAGCCCATGGTGCCCAGCCCCCCCGAGTTCACCCACGAGTTGGGCCGGTCGAACTTCCAGATCTGGCTCGACCACATCTGGTGCTGGCCCACGCCCGAGCACAGGATGGTGTCGTCGGGGGTGTTCTGGCGCAGGGTGTCGATGCAGAACTGGGGCTTGAGCTTGTCGTCCTCGGCCCAGCCCTGCTCGTAGTGGATGGGGTGGCGGGCCCGCCACTCGTCGAGCTGGCGGTGCCATTCCGAGCGGTCGGGCTGGCTGTCAGCCCCACCCTGCTCGCGGAGAACCTTGACTAGCTCCTCGATCACCAGCTTCACGTCGCCCACGACGGGCACGTCGGCCCGGCGGACCTTGCCCAGCTCGGCCGGGTCGATGTCGACGTGGATGACCTTGGCGTGGGGGGCGAAGGCCGACACCTTGCCCGTGACCCGGTCGTCGAAGCGGGCCCCCAGGGTGATGAGCAGGTCGGCGTGCTGCATGGACGTGACCGCGGTGTAGTTGCCGTGCATGCCGGGCATGCCCAGGCACAGCGGGTGGGAGTCGGGGAAGGCGCCCCTGCCCATGAGCGTCGTCACCACGTGCACGTCGAGCAGGGTGGCCAGCTCGTGCAGCTCGTCGGCGGCGTTGCCCCGGATGATGCCCCCGCCGGCGTAGATGATCGGCCGGCGCGACTCGCTGATGAGGCGGGCCGCCTCCCGGATCATGCGGGGGTGGCCCCTGGTGGTGGGCTTGTAGCCGGGCAGGTCGACGGAGTCGGGCCAGTACCACTCCATCTGCGACCGGGGGTTCTTGGGGTCGACGATGTCCTTGGGGATGTCGATGAGGACGGGGCCGGGCCGGCCCGTGGTGGCGATGTGGAACGCCTCCCGCACCACCCGGGGGATGTCCTGGGCCGACGTGACCAGCTCGTTGTGCTTGGTGATCGAGCGGGTGATGCCGATCGTGTCGCACTCCTGGAAAGCGTCGGTGCCGATGGCCACGCTCGGCACCTGGCCGGTGATGACCACGATGGGGACCGAGTCCATCATGGCGTCGCACAGCGGGGTGACGATGTTGGTGGCGGCCGGGCCGCTGGTCACCATGGCCACGCCCGGGCGGCCGGTGGCGTGGGCGAAGCCCTCGGCCATGTGGCCCGCCCCCTGCTCGTGGCGCACGAGGATGTGGCGGATGGGCGAGTCGATGATCGGGTCGTAGACGGGGAGGATGGCCCCGCCGGGGAGGCCGAACATGACCTCGACCCCTTCCATCTCCAGGCTGCGGATGAGGGCCTGGCCCCCGTTGAGCTTCATCGCTCGCTGCTTCTCCTCGGGTGGGTGAACGTTCTGGGAAACAAAACGACCTCCCGGCTGGGAGGTCGAGGCGCACGCGCGTAGGGCAGCGCGTGCGTCAGGTGATGAGTACGAGGACGCCGGTGACGGCGAGGGTGTGGCCCATGTCGGCGTCCAGTGTGACATGTCCGTGCCGGGGCCGGCAAACGGGCGTAGACTGCCCGCCGAGGGCGGCCGGGAAGGAACAGAACCCTCATGAAGACCAGCAGGTGGGCGGTGGCCGTCCTCGTGGGCGTCAGCCTGGTCGTCTCGGCGTGCTCGGGTGGTGGCGGCAGCGCGGGCGACGACCCGACCGAAGGCGACCTCATCGACGGCGAGCGCCTGGTCAGCTTCAGCGGCGCCGGCGGCACCAAGCTGGCCGGCACCCTGGGCGTCCCCGACAACGCCCGCAATGCGCCCGGCGTGCTGATCGTCCCCGGCGTGGGACCTACGACCGACCGCGACGGCATCCAGGACGCCACCCAGGGCGACCAGCTCTACAAGGACATCAGCGCCGCCTTCAACGCCGCCGGCATGGTGACGCTGCGCTACGACCGCCGGGGCATCGGCGCCAGCAAGCTGGAGTCGGGCACCAGGCCGCGCTACGAGGACATGGTCGAGGACGCCCGGGGGGCGCTGAACTTCCTCGCCCAGCGGCGGGAGGTGGGCTCGGCGCCGGTGGCGGTGGTGGGCCACGACGTGGGCGGTTGGATGGCCCTGCGCCTGGCCGCCACCGAGGAGAAGGTGAAGGGTGTGGTGCTGGTGTCCACGCCCGCCCGCCGGTTGGTGGACGTGCACGCCGCCAGCTTCGGGGCCAGCCACGGGCCGGTGTCGGCCGACCGCTTCCGCGCCGCCGTCGACACCCTGCTCAGCACCGGCTCGGTCCCGGGTCCCACCGAGGTGGCGCCCGAGCACCAGAGCGTGCTCGGCCAGGGCCAGGACGAGCTGCTGAGGGGCGTGTTCACGGCTGACCCCCTGGCTGACGCCGGGCGGGTGAAGGTGCCGGTGCTGGTCACCGCGGGCACGCTGGGCACGGGTGTGCTGCCGCCCGACGCCGACCGTATGGCCCAGGCCATCGGCCCCTCCGCCCAGGTGGCCATCTTCGACCTCGGCCCCACCCTGCGCGACCTGCCGCCCGACCCGGGGTCGATCCGCTTCGACCCCAACGACGAGTCGACCCACGTGTTCGGCGCCCGCCCCGTCATCGGCATCAATCGCGACGTGCCGGCGGTGGAGAAGGTGACCTCCTTCCTCACCGGCACCCTGCGGGCGGCCAAGGCGTAGGGCGCCGGTGAGCCGGGGCTAGACCAAGCGGGCGGTGGCCAGGACCAGGCCGGCCACGCCCAGCATCGAGGCGATGTTGGCCGTCACCAGCTTGGCGAACTGGCCGTCGATCTTGGCGTCGAGCCGCACGATCTCCCCCCTGAGGTGCGCCACCTCTCCCCGCAGCTCGGCCATCTCGCCCTTCAGCTCGGCCCGCAGCCCCGCCATCTCGCCACGTAGCTCGGCCCGCAGCTCGGCCATCTCTCCCCGCAGCTCGGCCATGTCGCCGCGGATCGCCACCAGGTCGGACTGCCGGGCCACGTCGGCCCACCCGACCGGCGGCAGCAGCTCCATCAGGGTGCCGGCCGGGCCCGTGCCCAGCTGGCGTTCCAGCGCGTCGTAGAGGTCACGGCGCTCGCCGTCGGACACCATCTCGTTCCCCTTTGGCGCGAGAAGTCGACATGAGGGGGAAGCACATGGCACAGGGTACCGCGATCAGGGCTGGGTGATGGCTCCCTGGTCGGCGCCGGTGACGAGGCGGGCGTACTTGGCCAGCACCCCGGTGGTGTAGCGGGGATCGGGCAGCTTCCAGCCCTGGCGGCGCTCGGCCAGGGTGCCGGCGTCGACGTGCACGTCGATGGTGCGGGCCGAGGCGTCGATCGTGATGCGGTCGCCGTCGGCGACGAAGGCGATGGGGCCGCCGTCCACCGCTTCGGGGGCCACATGGCCGACGCACAGGCCGTGGGTGCCGCCCGAGAACCGGCCGTCGGTCACCAGAGCGGTGTCGGCCCCCCGCCCCGCCCCCTTCATGGCGCCGGTGACGGCCAGCATCTCCTTCATGCCGGGGCCGCCCTTGGGGCCCTCGTAGCGGATCACCACCACGTCGCCGGCCTGGATGCGCCCGGCCAGGATCGCCTCCATGGCGTGCTCCTCGCCCTCGAACACCCGGGCCGTGCCCTCGAAGCGCAGCTGGTCGAGGCCGGCGATCTTCACCACCGCCCCGTTGGGGGCCAGCGACCCCCGCAGCACGGCGATCCCCCCGTCGGCGTGGATGGGATCGTCGAGGGGGTGCACGACGGCGCCGTCCGGGCCGGGCGGGTCGAGAGCGGCCAGGTTCTCGGCCACCGTGCGGCCGGTGACGGTCAGGCAGTCGCCGTCGAGCAGGCCCGCCTCCAGCAGCTCGCGCATGACCACCGGCACGCCGCCGATGGCGTCGAGGTCGGTCATGTGGTAGCGGCCGTGGGGCTTGGTGTCGGCGATGTGGGGGACCCGGCGGCCTATGCGGTTGAAGTCCTCCAGCTCCAGCTCCACCCGGGCCTCGTTGGCGATGGCCAGCAGGTGGAGCACGGCGTTGGTCGATCCCCCCACCGCGTTGACGACGGCGATGGCGTTGTGGAACGCAGCCGGGGTGAGGATGTGGCGGGGGCGGATGCCGGCCTCGAAGAGGCGGACGGTAGCCTGGCCCGACGCGTAGGCGAAGTCGTCGCGGCGGCGGTCGACGGCGGGCGGCGAGGCCGACCCGGGCAGGCTCATGCCCAGGGCCTCGCCCACGGCCGCCATGGTGTTGGCCGTGAACATGCCGGCGCACGAGCCCACGGTGGGGCAGGCGTTGCGCTCGATGAGGGCCAGCTCGTCGGCGGTGAGGCGGCCGGCGGCCTGGGCCCCCACCGCCTCGAACACGCTGACGATGTCGAGGGCCTCACCTCTGGCCCCCCGGCCGGGGAGGATCGTCCCCCCGTAGAGGAACACGCTGGGCACGTTGAGGCGGGCGGCGGCCATGAGCATGCCGGGCAGGGACTTGTCGCAGCCGGCGAAGCACACGAGGGCGTCCAGACGCTCGGCGTGCATGACGCACTCCACCGAGTCGGCGATCACCTCCCGGCTGACCAGCGAGGCCCGCATCCCCTCGTGGCCCATGGAGATGCCGTCGGACACGGCGATGGTGACGAACTCGATGGGGAAGCCGCCCGCCGCCCGCACCCCCTCCTTGGACCGCTTGGCCAGCCGGTCGAGCGGCATGTTGCACGGCGTCACCTCGTTCCAGCTGCTGGCCACGCCGACCTGGGGCTTGTCCCAGTCGTCGTCGGTCATGCCGACGGCCCGCAGCATGGCCCGGGCCGGGGCCCGGGCGAACCCCTCGGTCACGTCCCGGCTGCGTCGCTCGATCGGGGGTCGCTCGATCGTCGGCCTCTCGTCATCAGCCATGGGGGCGATGCTGGCACCCCGGGGCCGCCTGCGCCAGAGAGTTACCCCGGGGCGCGTAACCTCCCGGGCCCCTCCCTAGACTGACTCCGGGCGGGAAGGCCCGCCGCGTCCAAGGGAGGAGCGCATGTTTCAGCTGAAGCTGTGGTCGGCCCCCGTCCGCAACGCCGCCTGGGTCCTGGCCCAGTGCGGCCACGCCTAGGTCTCCGGGTGGACCTGCTCCGGGTGGTGGTCGACGAGCTCGACGCCGCCCGCCGCCGCTCCCTCGACCTGCTCGCCCCCGTCTCCGACGCCGACCTGCAGCGCCAGGTATCGCCCATCATGTCCCCGCTGGTGTGGGACCTGGCCCACGTGGGCAACTACGAGGAGCTGTGGCTCCTGCGGGCGGCGCTGGGCGCGCCGCCCATCGACGCCAGCCTCGACCCCATGTACGACGCCTTCCGCCACCCCCGGAAGAACCGTCCCTCGCTGCCCCTCCTCGGCCCCGCCGCCGCCCGCCGCTACATCGCCGACGTCCGGGGGCGGGTGCTCGACTCCCTCGAGCGGCGTCCTCTCGACGGCGACGCCGCCCCGCCCCTGCTGCGGGACGGCTTCGTCTACGGCATGGTCGTCCAGCACGAGCACCAGC
>DATLGZ010000185.1:0-3285 GCA_035540235.1 Acidimicrobiales bacterium
GGGCTGCCGCCCCGCACCGAGGCCTTCCTCCGGGGGGCGGCGGGCGCCGGCTACCAGCCCGAGCTGGTGCCCATCGCGGTGCACACCGGCGAGCCCCGGGCCCACCCCCTGAGCGGCCTGGCCCAGGTGCCGTGCAACTACTCGGCCAGCTGCATGCTCGGCTGCCGGGGCCGGTCCAAGAACACCCTCGACGTCACCTACCTGCCCTACGGCGAGGCCCACGGGCTGGAGATCCGCCCGCTACACCAGGTGGAGCGCATCGGCCCCTCCCCCTCGGGCGAGGGGTGGGAGGTCACCGCCCGCGTGCTCGACCCCGCCGGGTCGGGCACGGCCGACCGTACGGTGGTGACGGGCCGCTCGCTCGTGCTGGCGGGCGGGTCGATCGGGTCGACGGAGCTGCTGCTGCGGGCCCGGGACCGCGACCGCACCCTGCCCCGGCTGCCGGCCGCCCTGGGCCGGCGCTTCTCGGCCAACGGCGAGATGCTGTTCGCCGGCACCAGCGCGGTGGACGGTGTGGTCGACGCCAGCCACGGTCCCAGCATCACCGCCGGGGCGTACGTGCAGCGGCCGGGGTCGCAGCACATCCTGCTGCTGGAGGACCTGGGGTTCCCGCCCGCCTTCATGTCCCTCCTCGACGGGACCATCCCGCTGCCGGGCCGGCTGCGCAGCCTGGCCCGGGTGGGCGCGGGCTACGCCCGGGCCGCCCGCCGGGGGGCGACGTTCCCCACGCGCGAGCTGTTCGGGGGCTCGTTCGTCCCCCACTTCCTCCCCTACCTGGGCATGGGGACCGACGCCGCCAACGGCCGCTTCCACCTCGACCCCGCCGGCCACCTGCGCCTCGACTGGGACCCCACCCGCAGCGCGGCCATGTACACGGAGATGGAGGAGGCCCTGGTGCGGGTGAGCGGCGCCCTGGGGGGCGTCTACCGCCGCAGCCCGCTGTTCCGCCGGCCCCTGCGCCGGATGCTCACCGCCCACCCCCTGGGGGGCTGCGCCATGAGCGACCGGGCCGAGGACGGGGTGGTCAACGACCGGGGCGAGGTGTGGGGGCACCCCGGCCTGTACGTGGCCGACGCGGCCGTCGTGCCCGGCCCCCTGGCCGCCAACCCGTCGCTCACCATCGCGGCGGTGGCGGAGCGCATCGCCCAGTGGATGGCCCACGGGCGGGAAGCGGGCTGACCCCAGTCGTTCTGGTCACCGTTTCGGGGGCGATAGGCCCGGAAACGGTGACCAGAACGGAGGGGTCAGGCGGTGAGGCCCGCCTTGCGCTCGGTGGCCCACTGGATGTCCTCCAGCCACAGCTCGACGGGCATGGCCCGCTCGAACCGCTCGGCCAGGGCGGGGTCGGCGTAGCACTCGGCGGCCCACGCGAAGGCGGTCACCATGGCCTGGTCGGCCACGCACCCGAAGGCGGTGGTGGCGACCAGGGCGGCGGGGCCGTCGGCCAGCCACCGCTCCACGCAGGCGCCCAGGAAGGCGCCATGGGCGGCGTTCTCGGCCGGGCAGTTCAGCCGGCGGCGGACCACCACCGCCTCGGACAGCCCCTCGATGCCCGGGAAGGCAGCCAGGTCGCCGCCGCAGTCGAGGAACACCGCCAGCGACGGCGGTCGGCACACCCCAGCCTGCTCCATCTGCGGTTCCCCCTGCGATCCCCTGTGATCCCTGCCCCTGTGATCCCCTGTCCCTCCTGCCCAGGGTACCGCCGGGAAGCGACGGGTAGGTACACGCCCATGACCGACACGACCGGAACAACTGCCTACGCCCAGCTCGACCAGCGCCTCGCCGAGCTCGCCGGCACGTGGACGCTGGATCCCAGCCACACGTCGATGGAGCTCTCGGTCCGGCACATGATGGTGGCCACCGTGCGGGGGCGGGTGCGGCCGGAGAGCGGCACCCTCCACCTCGCCACCGACGACCCCGGCCGGTCGTCGGTGGAGGTGGAGATCGACGCCGCCTCGATCGACACCGGCAACCCCGACCGTGACGCCCACCTCCGCTCGCCCGACTTCCTCGACGTGGAGCGCTACCCCACCATGCGCTTCCGCTCGACCGAGGTCGACGACCGGGGCGACGGCACCTTCGTCCTTCGGGGCGAGCTGACCGTCAAGGACGTGACCAAGACGGTGTCGCTCGACTGCGAGGTAGGTGGCGTCGTGCGCGACCCCTACGGCAACGACCGGGTCGGCTTCTCCGCCTCCGGCGCCATCGACCGCACCGCCTTCGGCCTGCGCTGGAACGCGGCCCTGGAGGGCGGCGGGGTCGTGGTGGGCGACAAGGTGTCCCTCGCCCTCGACGCCGAGTTCGTCAAGCCCGCGGCCTGAGCGGCCGCCGGCCGCCCGTCCGCCGCCGGCTACAGCATCCGCACGATGTCGGCGAGGGTGAGCCTGGCCGCGTTCTGCGAGCGGCCCAGGGCCCGGTTCATCCCCGCCTGGGTGGCGTTGGCCAGCTTGACCACCTCGTCGGCCACCTGGCCGAACGTCTTGCCCTTGGCCGGGCCGCCGGGGATGACGGTGCGGGCCAGCCGGTTGGGGTCGTTGGCCACCCCCGCCGCGCTCAGGTTGTCGGCGATGACCCGGAACATGCTGAGGGCCTGGCCGTACTCGTCCTGCAGGCGGGTGAACTCGTAGAGGGCGGCGAAGTCGACGAGCTGGCCCAGCTCGCTGCGGTCGGCGTCGGCGCCGTGGCCGGTGAGGATGACGTCGATGGTCCGTTCGATGAGCCGGGTGGGGGCGGCGCACACCCGGCCCGTGTCGGGGCGGACGAGCTGGCGCTTCTCCTCGGCGTAGGCCACCACCTCAGCGGCGGTGAGGGTGGCGGCAGGGCCCAGATCGTTCTCCAGGGCGACCGCGAACGAGAACAGGCCGCGGCTGGCCTTGAAGATGGAGGCGATGTAGGGAGGGAGGGCGCCGTGGGGCGGCACCGGGGCCTCGCCCCGGTGGAACAGCACGTGGACCAGGTTCACCCCCAGGTAGCTGGTCCAGTAGAGGCGGCGAGGGGCGCCGGTCTCGGCCGGGGCGGCCGCCGCCAGGTCGCGGGCCAGCCAGGCGAAGCCGTTGAGGATGGCGGCGGTGTCATGGCGGAGGGCCTCGTAGGCGGCCACGTTCATCTGCCCGCCGTAGCGCGACGGCGTGTCCTGGTAGGGGGCAGGCTCGGTGGCCATCGAAACGCCCGCCCGCTCCGCCTTGCGGATGGCGGGCTTGGGGGCGGAGTCCTCCAGCAGCAGCCGCCCCGACGCGTCGGTCTGGTCGGTGAGGGCCAGCATCTGGGCCAGCCGCATGCCGGGAC